>DASRJB010000274.1:0-2343 GCA_035649715.1 Pirellulaceae bacterium | reverse complement strand
CACGGCTCTGGCGACGGGCGCGAAGCTCCTTCGTCGAAAGCCGCCGCAGTCCGTCGGATTTTTTGGGCGTAGCAAAATCCGGCGCGACGCCGACGTCTTTGCCCGCCAGGGCCAGGTCTTCGCGAAGGGCCGCCAGCTCGGCTTCGCTCAGACGCGTCTCGGCAGGCCGTTTGCGAGCCATCAGGTCCTCTCCGGCAAGGGCAGCACGTTTTCTTCGCGGGCCCGGCGAACGTCGAGCAGGCATTCAAACTCACTGCGGTCGATCAGGTTCTCGCCGCCCGCTTCGCACGCCTCGTCGAACGACTCGCGGGCCGTCAGCCACACCGATTCCAGCGGCACCAGGTGCCCCCGCGCCACGGCCTTGGTCAGCCGCGAATAGCCGCTGGGCCGCGTCATCCACAAATAGTCGCCGCGCTGGTCGTCGAGGCGTCCGCGGGCCGAAACGGCTGCATGATCGACGTCCACGTCGATCCGCTCCTCGATGGCCGCCTGGCCGCCGCCCCAAAACTCCTCGTGCAGCGCGGGCGAGCGCCAATAGGCCGGAAAGGCGTGCCCCGTGAGCAACACGACCGCGGGATAGATTTCGACGTGCTCCAGGCACGAGGCCACCAGCACCGTCAAGTCGAGGCACGTGCCGCGGCCCTGCTCCACAACTTCGCTGGGCGAGCGGATCCGCTGCGAGCCGGGCGTATAGACCGGCGGCGGATTCACATAGGCAATCGAATAGTCGTGCAGCAGGGCCGCCCAGATCGCCTCTACCTGCTGGTCCACGACCTTGAATTCCCGCCGCCCGTCCACCTGCTGATAGCCGTCGAAGCCGGCATAGGGGTCGCCGGTGATCGTCCGCAGGTGCCGCTCCGCCTTGGAGAGAATCTGCGAAACCGCCGGATCCAGCGGCTGCACAAACGAGGGCAGCCACTGCCCCTGCGGCTCCTGGCTCTCGCCCTCGTACTCGCACCATTCGTTGAGCGGCAGCACGCGGACCGTATGGTTCTCGTCCTTGATGACTCGGCCTTCCCATTCCACCGTCACCTTCAAGCTGGTCAATACGCTTTCGCGATAGCAGCGCAGCTGCCGGCTGATGAGCGGCACGGAAACGAGCCGCCCCACGTCCACGCCGGGCCCAGCCACATTGAGCCGCGTCACTTGTTCGTCGGTGTCGCCGGCCACGAACAGGCGGACGCGGACCTGCAGGTTGTCGAGCCGCTTGCCGGTGCGGTTGACGACGTACAACTGCTGGAACAGGCTGCGGCCATTGTGCAGCAGCGAGTAGTTGATGTTGTCCCGTACCTTCACATCGACCTGAATCTGCTGTTCCAGGGGTTGCTGCGGGTCGAGCTCGGCGAGCCTGGCGGGAACGGAGTAGTTCTCTTCATCCGGCGGCGGCGCCGTCGTGGGCAGCAGCAGCGACGCGGCGCTCCACAGCACGACGCCCGTGCCGGCCAGGGTCTGCCCGCTGCTCCGCATCAGGTTGTGGAGCGTGCCGCGAAACGCGGCCAGCAAGTCCTGCGACTTGCTCCAGGCTCGATAGAAGTCGGCGAAAAACAGCTCGGCCAGCGTGTCGTCCACGGCGTCCTGGAACGCCACCACGGCGCCCGCGCCCGCGGCGATCGCCAGCGGCGCGATCCGCGGCGCGGAGTGGTACATGTTCAGCCCCACCAGCGCGGGCCGGCACGATTCGCCGGCGATCGCCGGGGCAAACACCTTGGCCTCGATGGGGACGCACCCCGGCGGCGCCTCGCATTTCAGGTACACGCCATCGAGCAGCGGCGTGTGCGCCTCCGCCAGCAGCTCCGCGCCCTGGTGATTGTCGACGCCGGTGAAGTGCACGACCGTGGGGCAAAACTCCTGCAGTGCCGACCGCAGCTCCTCCAGCGTGGGATCGATTACCTCCAGGGTCTTCTGCAGCCAGTGTGTGTGCCGCAGGCTGTTGACGACCAGCTTCTTCTCTTTGGAGAAATCATATTCCGCTGCCAGGGCTCCGGGCGCGGATTGCACATAAGCCAGCTTGGCCGCTGCCGGCGGCTGCGACACGCGGCGGCGGCCGCGAACCTTCAGCCGGCGGACGACAATCGGCGGCAGGCCGTCGGACCGGCCTTCTGCCAGGTTGGTCAGCACGAATTCCCACGGCAAGACGCGGGCCTCCCAGCCCTCCTCTTCCCTGCGAAACGGGATCTCGACCTCAATCAGTTGGCATTCGCCGAGTTTCCGAAAGTCGGCCTGGCGAAATCCGACCGACTTCACCTGCCGCTGCAGCTGGCTGCGCATCGCGGCCCACTTCGTCTTGTTCCAATGCGTGCGGTTGCGGATCAAGTAGGCCCAGCGGATCGCGAACTCCTGCAG
>DASRJB010000273.1:0-4919 GCA_035649715.1 Pirellulaceae bacterium | reverse complement strand
CGCCTCCCCCGCCGCTGCTTTCATCACGGGCCAAACACTCTACATCGACGGCGGCTTCACCGCCGGCTGGGCCTGGCCGATCCCGGAGTCGGGCGGACGGTGAGTTCTTCCTTCGTTGGACCAGTCCTCTTAGCCGATGGTCACCAGCGGCGGCTGACTGCGGCGCAGCTGGCCGCAAGCGGCATTGATCGCGTCGCCTTTGCGCTGGCGGAATTTCACGTTGATTCCCGCGTCGATCAGGATGTCGCGAAAGCGATTGATCGCACCGGGCGACGGCGTGACATAGGGCAGCCCGGCGACCGGATTGTAGGGAATCACGTTCAGCAGCGCCGTGCGGCCTCGCAAGCGCGCGGCCAACTCGCGAGCGTGCTGCGGCTGATCGTTGAGGCCGGCCAGCAGCACGTACTCGAAGGTGAGCCGGCGGCCGGAGACTTCGAAGTAGCGATCGGCAGCCGCGAGAATGTCCGCCAGGCCGATGTTCTTGTTGACGGGAACGATCTGGTTCCGCAGTTCGTCGCTCGGCGCGTGCAGCGATACCGCCAGATGGTAGCGTGTATTGAGCTCGCACAGCCGGTGGATCTGCTTCGGCAGGCCGACGGTGCTGATCGTGATCCGGCGGTGGCTGATGCCCAGACCCGTTTCGTCGCTGGCTTCGTCGAGCGCCGGCAACAGGCTGTCCAGATTCGCCAGCGGCTCGCCCATACCCATCACGACGATGTGGCTCAGCCGCTCGCCCTCCGGCAGCAAGCGTTGCAGGAGCAGCATCTGCTCGACGATTTCGCCGCTGGTCAGGTTGCGATCGACGCCGTCCAGGCCGCTGGCGCAGAAGACGCAGCCCATCGCACAGCCGACCTGCGTGCTGATGCAGATGCTGCGGCGATCGTCCTCGCGCAATAGGACGCACTCGATCTTGCCGCCGTCGCTCAGCTCCAGCAGCAGCTTCTCCGTGCCGTCGTCGGAGGTCAAATGCCGCACGACCTTGCTCGTCCACAGCTGAAACTCGACCGCCAGATCGGCCCGCAGCGACTTGGGCAGATCGCTCATCGCCTCAAAGCTCTCGGCCCGCCCCTCGAACACCCACTTGCGAATTTGCGCAGCGCGAAACGCCGGCTGAGAGCGCTCGGCGAGGCCGCTCTTCAGCGAATCCCACGACTCTGGTTGAAGCAAATGCCGCATTTCGTGGGGCAGGCGTTTTGGCCTGCCCTCCTGTATCATCATACAGCCACGTTCAACCTCCCCAAGTCTGCCGCCCGCGCAATGTCCAGCCGCAAACCGCCTCTCCGTCCCGAACCCCGGACCCAGAGCCCGCAGCCCAACCTCTCCCGCGCCCAGCAGCTCGTCCTGGAACTGATGGCTATCCCGGGCAAGAGCGGCGAAGAGGCGGCGGTGGCCGAGTGCATCCGCGGCAAACTGTTGGCGGTCGGAGCGCCGGCGGAGGCAATCGTCAGCGACACGGCCCACAAGCACACGCTCATCAAGGGCAATACCGGCAACCTCATCTTCAAGCTGCCAGGGACGCTCAAGGGCCCGCGGCGGATGCTCACGGCGCATATGGACACGGTGCCGATCTGCGTCGGCACACAGCCCAAGCTGGACGGCGAATTCGTCCGCTCGGCCAATCCGCAAACGGGCCTGGGCGCCGACAACCGCGCCGGCTGCGGTGCGATCCTCTCCGCCGCTCTGGAAATCCTGGAAAACAACCTGCCGCATCCGCCGCTGACGTTCTGCTGGTTCATTCAGGAAGAGATCGGCCTGTACGGTGCGCGGTGCGTGCAAAAGAGCCTGCTGGGCAAGCCGGCCATGTGCTTCAACTGGGACGGCGGCGCCTGCGAGAAGATCACCATCGGCGCGACCGGCGGCTACCGCATGGCGATCGACGTCGAAGGCCTCGCCAGCCACGCTGGCGTCTGCCCCGAGCGGGGCGTCAGCGCCATCGCCATTGCCTCGCTGGCCATCGCCGACCTGACGCAGAACGGCTGGCACGGGCTGATCGAAAAAGGCAAGCACCGCGGCACCAGCAACGTCGGCTACATCCACGGCGGCGAGGCCACAAACGTGGTCACCGACCGCGTGACGCTCAAAGCCGAGGCCCGCAGCCACAATCCCAAGTTCCGCGGGCAGATCATCAAGGCGATCGAGAAGGCCTTCACCGATGCCGCCCGGCAGGTCAAAAGCTCCGAAGGCAAACGCGGCAGCGTGCTCATCGAAGGGCGGCTCGACTATGAGGCGTTCCTGATCGATCCCAACAGCCAGTGCGTGCAGCTCGCCGAAACCGCGGTGTCCGCCGTCGGCCGCCAGCCGCAGCGGGCCGTCAGCAACGGCGGCCTCGACGCTAACTGGCTCAACGCCCACGGCATTCCGACCGTCACGCTCGGCTGCGGCCAGATGAACGTCCATACGATCAGCGAAATGCTGGATTTAGCGGCCTACCACGATGCCTGCCGGATTGCCCTGCGCCTGGCGACTGGCTAGGGAATCGCCTCCACAAGCCGTTACTCTATATAGACTTGCGCCACAGCTACGGATTCTGCCGGCGGAGTCTCGGTCTGTGACATAGAGTTTCTGTGGAGCATTGCCTGATGAGCTGCGGCCTGACCACCACCTTCGAGTTGCTGGGCGAGGCGGAAAACGACGCCGCGACGGGGGTGCTCTTGGCCGCGCTCGACGCCTCGCAGCGCGAGATTCGCGACCAGGCGCTCACCGCCCTTCTGAAGCGGCACAGCGGCACCGCCGAGCTGAACATTCTCGGCCGCTGGAACGATCTCTCGCTCCGCTGGAAGACTCAAGTCGCCGAACGCGTCGGCTGGCTCTCGGGTGCGATCCGCAAGGCGGTGCTGGCCCGCGATGCCCGGCTCTACGAATGCGGCTGTTCGGCCGCGGTCTTCACCCGCGACTACGACCTCATCCCCGTATTCGTGCAGGCCGCCGTCGATCGCGCGAACCCGTATGCCGTCCGGGCGGCGGCGGCGACGCTGGAGTTGGCCGAGCTGCTCTCGGAAGAGCTCGCCGCACCGCGCGACTACCGCATTCGCCGCGATCCGCAGCTCCAGCGCCAGCACGTACTGGCAGGCCTCGAGCGGGCCGCGGCCCAATTCGACGAGCACGGCCGCCGCGAGCTGCTGGAAGCCTACGTGCTACTGGCCAGCCGCGAGGACGCCGTGCTCAAGCGGATCCTCCAGTCGCCCACCGACCGCAGCTTTCTGCCGCTGGTGGAGGTGCTTACAAATACTTCGCGGCCGGGGGCGCAGCGGCTCTTGCTTTCGTATCTCGACGACCCACACGCTCCGCTGCCGGCGATCCACATCATCGGGCGGCGGAGCGACGTTTCGTTCCTGCGGCAGCTCGCCCGCAAGATCAGCGCCGAACCGACTCCAGTCATCCAGGCCAACCTGAAGCGGATCGAATCGCTCCCCTGGATCACCGGCAACCTGGGCGTGCTCGACGCCTTGAGCGAAACCGAGCAGCCGGGAGCGGTGCACCTGGCGGGTAGCTCGTCCGCGCCGCGGCACCACGCGCTCGAGGCCATCGCGCACGTTCTGCGGCAGGGCCATGTGCCGGGCCGTCGCGCGGCGGCAAAGGTCCTGGGCGAATTCCGCGGCCCCGAAGCTAGCGAGCTGGCGCTCCGCAGCCTCACCGATTCCGACCCGCTGGTGCGGGCGGCCTGTGCGGCCCAGCTCCGCCAGCGAAACGTGCCGGGGGCGATCAATCGGCTGCTCCAGCTGCTCGACAGCCCGCACCAGGCGGAGCGCGAGGCGGCGCAGGCAGGGCTGTCCGAGTTCCGCTTTGAGCGGTTCGCGGCCAACTTCGACAATCTCTCGCCCGAGGCCCGCCGGTCGGCCGGGCCGATCGTCCGCCGCGTCGATCCGCAGGCGATCGACCAGATCCGCGCCGAGCTGGAAGCCCCCACCCGCGGGCGCCGGAAGCGAGCCCTGGAAATGTCGGTCGCGCTCTCCGCCGTCCTGGAGCTGCAGCCGCTCGTGGCGGCACTGCTCAAGGACGAAGACCAGTATCTGCGAATCGAGGCGATTCGGGCCCTGGCTCCGATCGACACGCCGGCCGTCCGGCAGCTGCTGCGCGACGCGCTTCTCGACCCGCAGCCGCTGGTCCAACAGGCCGCCGAGGCTGCCCTGGCCGGTGCCGAGACGGTGCCTTCGCCGAATGCGGAGCAAAAGGAGACCGTCAAGCTGACCGGCCGGCCGCCGACCCAGTCGCGCAAGACCCTGCCGCCCGGCAGCGTGCCCATGTCCAGCCCCACCGAGACCTGGTCCAGCTCTCAAGCAGCGGCACTTCGGCGATGAACACGCTCCTGGTCGCGCAGCTCGATTTCGTCCGAAACCTGGACGGCCTGAGCGGGCCGCAGGCGGGCTGGCAGACTCTGCTGATCGTCGCGGGAGCCGCCGTTTCGTTCGCCTTGGGCGTCTGGCTGCTGACGCGGTGGTTCGGCCCCCGCGAGCGGCGCTCGCTCAACTCGCCGGCCCAGTTGCTCTCGGAGCTCGCCGCGGCCCACGGACTGAAATACGCCGAGCGGAAGTTGCTGACGCGAATGGCCCGCCATCTCAAGCTGGCGCAGCCCGCCTTGCTGTTTGTCGAGCCCGCGCTGTGGAGCGCGGGGAAGCTCGGTCCGACGTGGGACCGGGCGCGTCCGGAACTGGACGCGCTGCACAAGCAGCTGTTTTCGCCCGCTTAGGGATCTGCCCTTGTAACGCAAACTGGCGAGCGGGAGGCGTCAGCCTCCCGTTGGCGCTAATGCCGCCATCGAACGCCGCCTATCGGGAAGCTCACGCTTCCCGCTCGCCGGCGCGGCAGGAAGCTGTCGTGCCGAAGCTTACGGCGCGGGCGCTCCAAACGGATCGGCCGCCGGAGCCTTCGGAGCCGGAGCAGGCGTCGCCGGAGCAGGCGTCGCCGGCGCAGCTGGCGCG
>DASRJB010000272.1:0-11962 GCA_035649715.1 Pirellulaceae bacterium | reverse complement strand
GACTGGCTCTGCCCCAGCCGCGGATCCAGCCGCAACGCCAACTGAAACTCCGCTGCCGCGTCGTTCAGCTTCCCCTGCAGCCGCAACACGGTTCCCAGGTCTTGATGGGGACGGCCGGCCCGCGGGTCCAGCCGGACGACTTCGCGATAGGCGGCCTCCGACTCGGCATAGCGGTCTAGCTTCAGCAGCACGTCGCCGCATGTCTTCTGGGCAAACAGGTCGTCGGGATCAATCGCCACGGCCAAGCGGCAACAGAATTCCGCTTCGATAAGCCGGCCCTCGATCTGGTAGATGTTGCCCAGGTTGGCGAGGGCCTTGGCATAATTTGGCCTGTTTTCGAGGGCTATCAGAAACTCTCGCTCGGCCTCATCGAGCAATCCCAAGTCGTGCAGCGCGGTTCCCAGGTTCAGGTGCGCCTCGGCATAGTCGGGCTTGAGCTCGATCGCTGTGCGAAATTCCCGCTCCGCCTCCGCCGGCCGGTTCAGCCGCCGCAGCGCGTTGCCCAGGTTGACCCGCACGCCGGGGCTTGTCGGCCGCAGGGTGACCGCCGCGCGGTAGTAGCCGATCGCCTTTTCGGCCGGCGGCATCGGCAGCTGCATCAGGTACAACCCCAAGTTCTGGTTGGTCCAGAAATCGACCGGGTACTGCTGCTGGGCCTGCTCCAGCAAGGCGATGGCCGCCTGCAATTGCCCGCTGCCGCGGAGCAGTGAAGCCAGCAGGAGCAAGCTCGTCGGGGGGTGTTCGAGCACGTCCGCGTCTTGAGCCAATGCCAGCAGCTCCTTCGGATCGCTCTTCAAGCTGGCCTGCCGCAGGCGATTGCGCCAGGGATCGCCGTCGGCTGCGGCGGCGACGGCCACCAGCTTGTCTCCCGATAGTTGCCCGATCAGGCGGGTCTCCAACCAATCGTCAAGGGCCGGAATCAGCCGGTCGCGAATCGCCGACGACTGAACGCGACTAGCGAGCGCGGCATCAGCCAGCTTGTCGAAATCGAGGCCGTACTCCTGGAATGCCTCCGAATAGACCGGATCGGCGGCGGCGCGGGCATAGTGCCCGTCCTTCACGGCGGCCTGCTCCAGGCGAATTTCGTCCAGCCGCTGCGCGAGTTGAAGGTCGACTCGCCACTGCTCGATCCGCTGCTTTAGCGCGGGGTCGCTTGCGCCGCTGGCCCACAGGCTGGCGGCCCGCTTCTGACCGCTGGCGGCGTGGGCCAGGCGGTCGTGGCTATACTCCAGCGCGACCTCGCCCAGGGCCGCTTCGATCTCGCGCTCCAGCACGATCCGCCGCTCCGCCCGGTCGAGGGCGATCCGCTGCGCGGCGGCCGCCCGCTGGGCCGTCCGGTCGCGGGCCGCCCAACCGGCGATCGACGCGATAGCGCCGATGGCCCCCAAAAGCAGCACACCGAACAGTGCCGCCGTCACCAGCGACCGCCGATTGCGGCGGGCGAATTTTCCCACGCGGTAGCCGATAGAAGGCGGGCAGGCCAGCACCGGCTCGTCGTGGAGGTACCGCAGCAAGTCCATCGCCAGTCCGTTGGCCGTCTCGTACCGGCGGTTGCGGTCCTTCTCCAAGGCCTTCATCACGATCCAGTCCAGCTCGCCGCGCAAGAGCGACGCGAGCTGACGCGGCTCGGTGTGCCGGCTGGCGGCGATCGACGGCAGCGAGTGGCTGCTGCTGAGCTTGGTGCTCGGACGCGGCGGCTCTTCCTCGCGGATGATCCGCAGCACTTCGTCAAACGCGGCCGACCGCAGCCGCTGGCGGTCGAACGGCGTCTCGCCCGAGAGCAACTCGTAGAGCAGCACGCCCAGCGAATAGATGTCGGTCCGCGTGTCGATGTCGAGCTGGTTGAGCTTGGCCTGCTCGGGGCTCATGTACTCCACGGTGCCGACGACCTGGCCGAACTCCGTGAACATCGTCTTCTCGGTCAGCCGCTGGCCGATCGCCTTGGCCACGCCGAAGTCGATGATCTTGGGCACCGGCTGCTGGTCGTATTCGGCGACAAGGATGTTCGTCGGCTTGATGTCGCGGTGGATGATGCCTTTCTGATGGGCGTGCTGGATGGCCTGGCAAACCGGCACGAACAGTTCCAGGCGCTGCCGCGGCGTGAGGTGGTGCTCGTCGCAGTACTGCGTGATCGGCACGCCCTTGACGAGCTCCATGACGAAGTAGGGACGGCCGGAGGAAGGGCTAGGGCTGGTGGCTAGGGCTAGTGATTCAGATCCAGTGCGATCGGACTCTGATCTGCCTTCCCTAGCCCTGGCCCCTAGCCCTAGCCCTTCCGTTCCCACCGATCCCCCATCCAGCACTCGCGCGATGTTCGGATGGTCCATCAGCGCCAGGGCCTGCCGCTCGGCTTCGAAGCGGGCGACGACCTGCCGCGTGTCCATGCCCGGCTTGATGATCTTGAGCGCGACGGTGCGCTCGACCGGCTCGCGCTGGCTGGCCATGTAGACCACGCCCATGCCGCCTTCGCCGATCACTTGCAGCAGCTTGTAGGGCCCGATCTGTGTGCCGGGCCGCTCGATCGTTTCCCGGACGGTGCCCGATTTCAGCCCCGGCAGGGTCAGGTCCAAGGGGCCGCTGTCGTTGTCGTGAGCGGCGAGCAATTCGCGGACCCGCGCCAAGAGCGCCTTATCGCCGCCGCAGGCCGCCGCAAGGTACGACTCGCGGGCTTGCCGGCTGCCTTGCTCCAGGGCTGCCAGAAAGATGGCCTCTTCGGGCGAGTGAGATTGCGACATGGTTCACCTCGTGCGCCTAGCCATCAATGCGAAATCGGCTCCCAAATCACCCCACCGTGGTCTCCGTTTTGCACAAATCATGGCGGGGCTTGGAATTGCGCCTCGGCTTCGGACCACGTTTCCCGCATCTGGCTGGTCATGGCCCGGGCGCGGCGCACGACGGGCGCCGCGCGATCGTAATGTTCCTGGGCCTTGGTCCGATCGCCGGTCTGGAGGTACGCCAGGGCCAGGTTCAGTATTAAGAGCGGGCTTTCGGCGGACGGGCCTTTCCTCAGGGCTAGCGACTTGTTCAGCGCCTCCAGGCTGGCCTCGCCGTTGCCTGCGACCCGGTAGGCGATACCCAAACATTGCCACGAAGTCTCAACATTCGGATCCAGTTCTGTGGCCTTCTTGGCTGCCGCAATGGCGCGCTGCACATCGCGGAGCTCACGCGCCGGGCAACTCGTCAGCAGATCGGCCAGCCGCAAATGGGGCTGCAGAAAGTTGGGGCTGGCGCGGGTCGCCGCGGTGTAGCCGTCGAGTGCTTCTCGCCAGCGGCCCTCAGCCTCGTACAACCGCGCCAATTCGTTGTGGTGGGCGCCGATGTGGGGCGCGATCTTAACGAGACGCTCGTAGGTGGCGATACCGTCTGTATTTTTGCGCTGGAGCGTCTGCACTCTGCCGAGGCCCTGCAACACGATCGGATCGTCAGGATGCAGCTTCGCGGCTTCCCTCAGGTTGGCCTCGGCCTCGGGCAGCCGGTCGGCGTCCGTCATCATCAGCATGCCCCCGATCTGCATGTAGCCGCGATAGTAGTTGGGCTTGATCCGCACGACTTCGCGGAACTCGAACTCGGCGTCGCCAAAGCGCTTGAGCAGGAACAGAATCTGGCCCAGCGCTAAGTGATTGTCGATCCGCTCCGGGTTAAGGCGGATCGATTCGCGGCACTCCTCCTCCGCCTCGGTCAATCGCTGCTGCGTTTGCAGCGTGCGGGCCAGCAGCAGCCGCAAACTGCCGCTATCGGGCCGGAGCGTCACTGCCGCGCGACAATAGGCCTCCGCCGCCGCCGGCTGAGCGGGCTTTAGATTCATCAGGCTGGTGGTCAGGTAGACGTTGAGCCACAAATCGTTGGGGTTCCGGCGCTGTCCCAGCTTGAGCACCTCGACGCACCTGGTCTTTTGCTGGCAGCGGGCCAGGGCCAGGGCCAGCACGGTAATCGTTGCGGGAGGCTGCCCCAGCAATTCCTGCTGCCGCGACATTTCCTCGAGCACGTTCGCATCGCCGCGCTGGGCGGCTTCCCGCAGCCGCACGCGCCAGGGATCGGGATCGGCCAGCAGGGTGATTTCGAGCAGCGGCCGATCGGACTTCTTCTGGAAAGTCGACAGGTGCCACTCGTCGAGCGCAGCCACAAGGTGAAAGCAGATGCGGGACGAGCGAATGCGGGTCCCGGCCACTTCGGGCGGCAATTGCGTCACGTCGATGCCATAGCTGGCAAACGCTTCCCGCCAGGCCTCTTCGGCGGACTTCAGATCGAGATCGTCGTCCATCACCTTGAGCCGCTGGAACCGCAGTTCCTCCAGCCGCCAGGCGAGCTCCAAGTCGCGCCGCCACTGGCCGGCGAGCTCCCGCTGCTGGGCGCTGGCCTCGGCGGTCAACAGGGCTTCGGTTTGCGTGATCGCCGCCAGGGCGTCGCTCACCCGATCGCGGCGATAGAGCTGCTCCACATCGACCAGCGCCTTGGCCAGATCGGCTTCGAGCCGCGACTGGCGGCCGGAGCGCTCCAGCTCGATTTGCCGCTCGCGGTCGCGCTTTTCCCGGGCGGCGCTCTCGGCCACGGCCTCGCGATCGCGCAGCGCCCAGCCGACGCTCAAGGTCACTCCCGCCAGCGCCGCCAGCGACACGACGCCCAGCAGCATCGCGGTAGCCAGCGTCCGGCGATGCCGCCGGGCAAACTTGCCCGCGCGATACAGCACCGACGGCGGGCAGGCCGCTACCTGCTCGTCGTTCAGGTACCGCAGCAGGTCGCTGGCCAGGGCCTGGGCCGAGTCGTACCGCCGATTGCGGTCCTTTTCCAAAGCCTTCATCACGATCCAATCCAGCTCAAACCAGCGCGGAGCGCGGAGTTCGGAATGCTTCCGTTCGATTCGCTTTCCGCTTTCCGCATTCAGCACTTGGACGCTGCGCGTTCGCGCCAATCGCTTGCTCACCGTCTCCGGCTCTTCTTCGCGGATGATCCGCAGCACTTCGTCGAACGCCGCCGTCTTCAGCCGGTGGCGCTCGAAGGGCGTGGTCCCCGTGAGCAGCTCGTACAGCAGTACGCCCAGCGAATAGATGTCGCTCCGCGTATCGACGTCGAGCTGGTTGAGCCGGGCCTGCTCGGGGCTCATGTACTCCACGGTGCCGACGACCTGGCCGAATTCCGTGAACAGCGTCTGCTCGGTCAGCCGCTGGCCCAGCGCCTTGACGACGCCGAAATCGATGACCTTGGGCACCGGCAGCTGGTCGTATTCGGCGACGAGCACGTTGGTGGGCTTGATGTCGCGGTGGATGACGCCTTTTTGATGGGCATGCTGGATGGCCTGGCAGACCGGCACCAGCAGCTCCAGCCGCCGCCGCAAAGGCAGCTGCCGATCGTCGCAATACTGCGTGATCGGCACGCCCTTGACGAGCTCCATGACGAAGTAGGGCCGGCCGGCGGAAGGGCTAGGGCTGGGGGCTAGGGCTAGTGATTCAGATCCAGGGTGATCGGACTCTAGTCTGCCTTCCCTAGCCCTAGCCCCTGGCCCTAGCCCTCCCACCGTTCCCCCATCCAGCACCCGGGCGATGTTCGGATGGTCCATCAGCGCCAGGGCCTGCCGCTCGGCTTCGAAGCGGGCGACGACCTGCCGCGTGTCCATTCCCGGCCTGATGATCTTGAGCGCCACCTGCCGCTCGACCGGCTCGACCTGAGCGGCCAAATAGACGACGCCCATGCCCCCTTCGCCGATCACTTGCAGCAGCTTGTAGGGGCCGATCCTCGTACCGGGTCCTTCTTCGACTGGCGGCGGATCGAGCGGCGGCCGCGTGGCGTCGAGCGGGCCATCCTCGTCGACGTGGGCCGCCAATAGTTCGCGCAGCCGCTGGAGCAGCGCCATATCGCCGGCGCAGGCCGTCTGCAAATACGACTCACGCTCGGTCCCGACCGTGATTTCCAGCGCCGCCAGGAAGATGGCTTCTTCGGCTTGGCACTTGGAGGTCATGATTCACCGGGGCTTATTTCATCCATGCGAAAAACGGCCGCCAAAGACCCCAAAAAATCTGGTTGATCGCTTAGCGAGCTTGGGTCTCGTCACCGCGTTTCAACTCGGTGTGGAGCCAGGCCCGTGCGTAAGCCCAGTAGCGGTCGGCAGTTGTGGACGAAATGCCGAGGGCCTCCGCGGCTTGCGGAATCGTCAGCCCGGCAAAGTACCGCAGCTTGACCAGCTGGGCCTTGAGCGGGTCCACTCGCTCGAACTTCTCCAAGGCTTCGTCCAAGGCCACGATGTCCAGCGAAGGCTCGGGCGCGGCAATTTCGACGTGCTCCAGCGGCTGCCGGCCCCGTCCGCCGCCGTGTTTCTGGCTTCCCCGGCGGCGGGCCTGCTCGATCAGAATCCGCCGCATCGCCTCGGCCGCCGCAGCGAAGAAGTGGCCGCGGGAATCGAAACCGGGGGTCAGGGATCGGGGGTCGGGAGTCGCAGGAAGCAAATTCTCTCCGACCCCCGACTCCCGATCCCCGACCCCCGGCTTTACCAGCCGCAAATACGCCTCGTGCACCAGCGCCGTCGCCTGGAGCGTCTGTCCCGGGCGCTCCTGGGCCAGCCGGGCCGCGGCGAGTTTTCGCAGCTCGTCATAGACCAGCGGCAACAGCTGCTCGGCGGCGCGGGGAACTCCATTCTCGGCCTGACCTAGCAGATGCGTAATATCAGACATGCGGCAGCTCGGAATTGCGTTCATCGGGCGACGTTGGGCCGGCTATTGTGGCATGTAGGCGAGCCAATTGCGAGTAAATCCGGAATTTCTTACTTGACCGGCCAACTTCCCGAGAGTTTGTGGTAACTGGGGCTTGGTCGCGCTAGAATCTTCGGGCGGGAGAGTCGCGCGTCCCGCGACCGCCACGCCATGCTTGCTGGATTTTCCACGCCACAGTCCCGCCGCCGGAATTCTCGGCGCGACTTTCTGGCGCTGGGAGCGCTGGGCGGATTGTCGTTTGGCTGGCCTGCTGCGAACTGCGCCGCCGCTGGTCGAGCGGGGGGCGCCGCCTTCGGCCGGGCCAAGCGCTGTCTGTTGCTCTTCCTGACCGGCGGACCGCCGCAGCACGACACGTGGGACCTGAAGCCCGAGGCGCCCGCGCAAATCCGCGGCGAGCTGAAGCCGATTCGCACAAATGTTCCCGGCATTCAGGTCAGCGAGCTGTTTCCGAAACTGGCCGGCCAAATCGACAAGCTGCGAATCGTGCGCAGCGTCTCGCACGCCGACACGGTCCACACGTCGGCCGGCTACACGATGCTCACCGGTGCGCATCATCCCCTCGCCAATTCCGCCAGCGCGTCGCTGATCCGACCGACGGCCGACGACTTGCCGCCGCTGGGGTCCTGGCTGGCCAGGGCCCGCGCGGGCCGCGGCGGTTTGCCGTTTGTGTCGCTGCCGGAGGTCATCAAGGATGCCAACGTCAACACGTTTCCCGGGCAGGATGCGGGCCTGCTGGGACAGCGCTTTGCTCCGCTGCGGATTGAGGCCAATGCGGATCGCACGGGCTTCGGCGTGCCGCCGATCGTGTTGCCCGCCGACGTCTCGCTCGAGCGCCTGGCCGAGCGCCGCAGGCTGGCCCGCGTCCTGGCCGGACAAGGGAGCGAGCTGGATGCCGGGCCCGTAGCGACGCCGCTCGCCGCCCAGCGCCTGCGGGCGGCGGAATTGCTCGCATCCACCAACCTCGCCCAGGCCTTCGACCTGGGCCGCGAGCCCGCCGGCCGCCGCGAGGCTTATGGCTCGCACCTGTTCGGGCGCGGCTGCCTGCTGGCCCGGCGGCTGCTGGAGGCCGGAGTGGGTCTGGTCACGGTCTATTGGCACTATGAAGGCCCGGACGATTCACCCGTCTGGGACACGCACTGGAACAACTTCCAGCACTTGCGCCAGCGGCTCGCACCGCCTACCGATCAGGCGCTGGCCGCGCTGCTCGACGATCTCGCCGACCGCGGCCTGCTCGACGACACGCTCGTCGTCTGCCTGGGCGAATTTGGCCGCTCGCCCAAGATCAACGGCAAGGCGGGCCGCGATCACTGGCCGCACGTGCAGTCGATCCTGCTCGCGGGCGCGGGGATCCCAGGTGGAACGGTCTATGGGGCGTCGGACCGCGACGGGGCTTATCCGCGCGACCAGGCGATCTCGCCGCCGAGCCTGATGGCCACGCTGCTGCACCTGCTCGGCGTCCCAGCGGATCTCGAAGCCATCGACCGTTCGGGCCGGCCGCTGCGAGCCTACGGCGCAGCACCCTTACCGGAACTCATTGCCTAAGTCGATTCACCTCGGGCCCTCTATGGATCCATTCCTGACGCTGATGCAAATCGCCGGACTGGTCGTCGGCGGAATGTGTCACGCCCTGCTCGGCAGCATCAAGGTCCCGCTGGCGGGCAAATTGCAAATCGACGAGGCCAAGGTCGGCGGCCTGGTCGGCATCTTCGGGTTCACGCTGATCCCCACGGTCCTGGCCGCGGGGTTTCTGGTCGATGCCCTCGGCCAGAAGGCCGTGCTCACCGGCGGCCTGGCCTTGCTGACCGTTAGCCTCGTGCTGCTGTCGCAGGCTCGCTCCTATCCAGTCGCGCTGGTTGCGGTCCTGCTGCTGGGCATCGGCTGGTCGGCGCTGGTCAACGTGCTCAACGTCACCTCGCCGCCCGCCTTTCTGCCGCTGGAAAAAACCGCCAGGCACATGGCCTATGCGATGAACCTGGGCGATTTCATTTTCGGCATGGGCGCTTTCGCGACGCCACTATTGATCGCGGCGTTGGTCCCGCGGATTCGCCTGGAGCGGACGCTGCTCGTGCCGGCGGCGATCACCATCCTGCCGCTGGTGCTGGCGTATGGCGTGGACTGGGGGCGTCTGATTGTCACGCACGAGCAGACCGTGAGCGGCG
This sequence comes from Pirellulaceae bacterium, assembly GCA_035649715.1. Taxonomy (GTDB): domain Bacteria; phylum Planctomycetota; class Planctomycetia; order Pirellulales; family Pirellulaceae; genus CAYLLN01. The sequence goes on along the minus strand of DASRJB010000272.1, from coordinate 3,102 downwards.
GCCTGGGTGTCCTCCTCTCCGACCCGATCGTCTGGCTCTGCTGCGCCGCGTTCTTCTGTCACGTGCCGATCGAAGCGTCCGTGGCCGCCTGGGCGACGACGCTGATGACCGGCCGCGGCGTCAGCGAGGCAACGGCGGCCACGCTGTTGTCGGTATTCTGGCTGACCTTCACCGGATCGCGGCTGCTAACCGCGCTGCTCCTGCCCGCGGGCGCTGACACAATCCTGGTCGCGGCGATGGCGGGCTTGTGCATCGCGTTTACGGTGGGCCTGGCCCTCAGCCGCTCGGCCAGCTTGACGTGCGGGCTCGTGGTCGCGGCCGGTTTGATCCTGGGGCCGATCTTCCCCACGCTGATCGCGATCCTGATGAGCCACGTGACGCCTTCGCTGCACGGACGCGTGGTGGGCATCTTCTTCTGCATCGGCGGCATCGGCTGGACCGCGATTCCGATCCTGATCGGGGCCTACGCCAAGCGGACGAACGTGCAGCGGGCCTTTCTGATCGCGACGCTGTGTGCGGTGCTGCTCACCGGTCTCAGCCTGGCCTTGCACGGTGCCTTGGCCGGCCGGCATGGATCGCCTGGCGGCTGATCGAGAGGGTTTGCCCAACGAATCGCGACAATTGCTACGCCCTGTTTCGCGGGAACCTTCCGGGCCAGCGAAACTGCAAGTTCGACGACCCGGCCACGAGCGCGGAGTTAGCTTTCCCTAAAGGAGGGCTGCTCGCATGGTTGCCTATTGGCCGCTCGCCGTTGGACTAGGTGTCTTGGTCGCCGCGGCGGTGCTCAATCAAGTAAACGGAAGGGTGCCCAACCTGCTGTCGCTGGGAATGATCGGCGCGGCCTGGCTGGCGGCGCTGTTCATCCAATGCGGTCTGGCGCCGACTTCGGGCGGCGGCCTCGCCGCCAGCGTGATTTGCACCTTCGCCGCCCTGGCGGTGCTCGTTCCGGACTACGCGATCGGCTGCGTACCCGCCGGCTGCGTCAAGGCGCAGATGGCCTTCGCCGCGTGGATCGGCTGCGCACTAGGCCTGGGACCGGCCTTGACCGCGACCATCATCGCCACGCTCGCCGGCGAGCTCGTCACTGCGGCCGCCGTTGCGCTCTACAAGATCCGCCAGAACTCGCAGGCCCCAGAGCTCTATCAACGGCCCATCGACCTCATCCGGCCACCCGCCCTGTTCCCCATTCAAACGACTCTCTCGGCCGGCTCGCTGTTGGGCATCGCCGCGGCTGCTCTGCTGGGCTACGTCGCCTGATCGACAGCTCCGAACTACTGATCGCGCTCCTTCGGCCTGGCCTGGCCGCCTGGGGCGAGGTTTCCCGACCTGGCAAGGACCAGCCGTTCGGCGATTCGTTCAGGAAGATTGAATTGCAAGAGGCGAGCGGTTGCGCGGCCTGAGGCGGTCAGCGGCTCGATCCGCCCGTCGGCAAGTCGAAAATGGTCGGACCAGTGGTCCCGTCGCGGATGAAACAAACGCTCAATAGCGCCAGTGGTTGGGTCAAGCGAGGTGAGGTCCGTCCCCTTGTGCTGGTTGCACAAGATACAGGTCCACGCGAGATTCGAGTCGTGCGTTGCCCCGCCGTGCTTTTCGGCCTCGATGTGGTCGATCCAAAACGCGAGCAGGGAAAATGACTGTGGAATCAGGCAATACTCACAGCAGTCGCGGGCTCGATCTCTGACCAGTCGTCGCAGCTCATTGGGAACATGGGACTGCGACATCGACGGTCAATTGCGTTGCAGCTTCAGGGCTGCGTGCGCCTTTGCCATTCGCACGATATGCTCGGCGAACTCCAACTGCTTCCATTCCAATTGCTCGGCGGGAGTGAGACCGCCGTTTCGCGACTTAGCCAGGAGATCGTCCGCACGCTGCTGCATTTCCGGGGTCGGTCGCAGGGCCAGCACGTCCTGTGGATCGGGCAATTGAGCCAGGCGTTCTATGAGCGCGTTGAGCCCCGGAAACTCCGCGCCCCGTCGAGTCCGCCATTCGCGCAGACCCAGAGCCAGGATTTGCCCCAGATTCTCGTCGCCGGCAGCTGACAACTCGGGCGCCAGCTCGCCAGGGACTTCCACCGTGAGTTGCATGATCGCCCTATTCGTACACAAACTCGCCCATGTAGGCGCTGCGGCTGTCGGGGTTGCTCCAGGTCGCGCCGAAGGCGCGGCCCTTGAACTCGGACTCGATCGACACGCCGGGGGCGAACCGCTCGAGCTGGGCCAGCGGCGGATAGAAGGCGATCTCGTTGCTGCAAATGCAGTCGCCCGGCTTCGTCTTGCGGGTCTTGAGCGTCACGACCTCGCCGGCCTTCAGCTCGCCCTTCAGCTCGACGCTGTCCATGGACATCTTGATCGGCGCGGCATCGACGCGAATCACGCCGCGGCCGGCCTGGCCGGTGTGCTCCTTGGCGAATTCCACCAGCGCGGCCCGCTGCTCGGCGGACGCCCGGTCATCGACGATGATCGCCGACTGCACTTTTTTGGGCTCGGCCAGGCCCTGGTGGCCGAACATGTCGTCGCCGCGGACGACCATCACCACGGAGAGCCCCTTCAAATCGACTGCGCCCCGCTTGCCCGACTCGATGTTCCAGGCCATCACCGCCTCCTTGCCCGCCATCGCCGTCTCGGCATTGGCAAAGCACGGCCCGGTATAAACCTGGCAGGTGCGGCTTTCCATGTAGGTGCCGGTGATCGAATCAGCCGCGAAGGCGGGGACGGCCAGCGCGACAAAGGCCAGGGACAGCAAACGAAGCGACATGGCAAAACCTCCAACTGGGCAGGAAGAATGGCGGTAGAGCGGACGAATCAGCCACCCTCGATTCTATAGCAGCCGCGGCTCAGGGGCCACTGGAATGCAGGCTTCGCGGTTCGGCAATTCTTTCTCCGCCGGGAATAATCGGCCGCCCTCGGCGAATCAGCTTTCTTGCGGCCTTGGTTCTTTGGTTCTTCGGTTCTTGGAGTTTTATAGTCTGAGATGGATGGACTCTGGGATTTTCTTAGCCGGCAGCTGGCCAGCAATCAGTTTTTCTCGGGCGGTTTGATCTTGATGCTGTCGGGGGCGGCGCTGGCGGCGGCCCGGCATATCCCAGGCAAGATTTGGGCCTGG
>DASRJB010000271.1:0-4202 GCA_035649715.1 Pirellulaceae bacterium | reverse complement strand
CGATCGCCCGCGGATCGACGCGCCGCTTTCGACGGGCGTACGGGCGATCGATGGCTTGCTCACCTGCGGCTTGGGGCAGCGGATCGGCATCTTCTCGGGCTCCGGCGTGGGCAAGAGCGTGGCGCTGGGAATGATGGCCCGCTACACGTCGGCCGACGTCACGGTCGTCGGCCTGATCGGCGAGCGGGGCCGCGAGGTGAACGACTTCGTCGAGCGCGATCTGGGTCCGAGCGGCCTCGCGCGCAGCGTCGTCGTGGTCGCCACGAGCGATCAGCCGGCGCTGGTCCGCGTGCAGGCGGCGCAGGCCGCCACCACCATCGCCGAATACTTTCGCGACCAAGGCAAGAATGTCCTGCTGATCATGGACTCACTCACGCGGTTCGCCCTCGCCCAGCGCGAGATTGGCCTGGCTGCCGGCGAACCGCCGACGACGCGCGGCTATCCGCCCAGCGTGTTTGCCCTGCTGCCGCGGCTGGTAGAGCGCGCCGGCCGTGCTCCCCGGGGCAGCATCACGGCGCTGTATTCGGTGCTCGTCGAAGGAGACGACGTCACCGAGCCGGTCAGCGACGCGGTCCGCGGCCTGCTCGACGGCCACATCGTCCTGTCGCGAAAGCTCGCCTCGCAGGCCCATTGGCCGGCGATCGACGTGCTGGAGAGCATCAGCCGGCTGTTTTCCGAGATCACGCCGCCCGAGCAGCGGGCCGCCGCCCAGACGCTGCGCGAGCTGCTGGCCGCCTATCGGGATCACGAGGATTTGATCTCGATCGGCGCCTACCGCGGCGGGGCCAACCCGACCGTCGATGCCGCCATTGCCACGCGCGACGAGATTCACCGCTACCTGCGACAGGCGATCGACGAATCGTCGAACGTCGAAACCGCCCGCGCCGACCTGCTCAAGCTCGCGCAAAGATGTGCCGCCGCGCGCAAACCTGCGCAGCAAGCACCGGCCGCAGCCGCTGCTCGCCGCGGGTGAACCCTGAACCCCGAAAGCTGAACCCTCCGTGCCGCCTTTCCGCCTCCACACGCTGCTTCGCCTGCGAATCGCCGAGCGCGACGAGCGCCGGGCCGATTTGGCCAAGGCGCTGCGGGCGGAGGAAATGCTGCGGGCCGAACAATCGCGGCTGGCGGCGGAGCAGGCGGAGCTCGCCCAGCGCGAGCGTGGTCTGAAATCACCGGGCGCGGCCAATGTCGATGCCCTCTTGAGCACGCACCGGTATGAACTCGTGCTCGCGGCCCAGGCTCGGCAGCTCTCGTCGCAGCTGACGCAGGTCGCAGCCGAAATCGAACGCCGGCGGCTCGTTTTGGTGGAGGCCGACCGGCAGGTGCGCGTCCTGGAGAAACTCCGCGAGCGGCAGGCGGCCGCGGCCAGAATCCACGAGCAGCGGCTGGACGCCAGGCGGTACGACGAGCTGGCGATGATCGGCCACAGCCGGAAGGAGGCCGCGCTGTGAAGACCGCACTCCACTGGGCCGGCAACCTGCTCATCGCCTTGTCGGTAGGCACGTTCATCTCGCTGCTCATCGTGCTCGCCATGCTCTGGTGGCGGGGCGCACTGGCCGACGAGCGCGTGCTGGGGATGCTGGCGACGCTGCAGGGCGTAAAACCCGCGGCACCGACGCCGGTCCCGGGCCAGCTCGATCCGGACGCCGAGCAGCCGTCGATCCCCCAGCTGCTGCAGACGCGGCTCCAGGCGAGTCTCGACTTCGACCTGCGCGAGAGCGCCATCGACAAGGCCCTGGGAGATTTGCGGGCGCTGGAGACCTCGATCCGCACCGAGCGGTCGCGGCTCGACGGCTGGAAGGACGATTTTGACAAACGGCTGGCCAGGCTCGAGACGGCTGCCACCGATGCCGCCCTCTTGGAAGTGCAACAAACGCTGCAAGCGATCGCGCCCAAGCAGGCCAAGGACCAGATCATCAAGATGCTCAAGGACCCCGTCACCGCGGAGGACAATCCGATGCAGGACGTCGTCACGGTGCTCAAGGCCATGCCGCTCGATAAGCGGAAGAAGATCCTCGGCGAGTTCAAGACCGACCCGGAGATCGAAATCCTGGCGGAAATCCTGCGGAACATCCGGCTGGGAAGCCCCGACAGCGATCTGCTCCGCCAGACCCGCGACCAGCTGCAACAACCCAACCCCTGAGCGACACGTGCAATCCACGGCTACCACCAGCGTCAACATCTTGCCGGTCCTGGACATCGGCCCGCCACCCGGCATCGCGCGCGACCCCGCACCCGCTGGCCCGTTTGAGGTCCTCGTCGCGCCGCCGCCCGCTTGCCCACCGCCTCCCGAGCCGCGGCTCGAGTCCGCGAACGGCAACCAGCCAGCGAGTGACGGCGAAGCAGTGCCGGACGCGGCCGACCAAACCGCGGACCCCACCTCCGATTCGCGGCCAAACGGCGTTTCTGAACTGGAAAGGGAAGACACCGCTGAAATCCCGCCGGACTCAGAGGCCGAGCTGATCGCTGCATCGTTGGCCGGAGCTGCCGCGGCGGTTGGATCGCCGGCCGAAGCTCCGGCCCAGGCAGCCGACGGGGTTGAGGCTGGCGCAGAGGCGATGGAACCCGCGGCGACGATATCCGGTTCCGCAGCGATCGTCGGCGAGCTTCCGCTAGGACTTCCAGGTGCAGTCGCAACGGAGGGCACCGCGGGCAAGCCGAATTCGGCGCAGGACGCGAGCGAGCAGCCGGCTGAAGCCGCTGACCGCGCGCTCGCAGCGACCTCGGGTGACGAACCCAGCCCGCCAGGCGCAGAGCTGCCTGAGGGAGGCGACGACGAACAGGAAATAGCCAGCGAGGCCTCACAATTCACGGTGAATAACTCGGCTGCGGAGCGGCCGAACCAGGACGAAACCGGTAAGGGCGAATCGTCACACCAGCAGGCCGCTGATGCCGCACCGAGCGCCGCAGCGCCGTCGGATGCGGCGGCGCTATCGAATTCCTCTGAGCTCGCGCCGCTCGCGAGCCCTGAAGGAAACAGGCCCACGATCGAAACCAGGGCGGCCTCCCCATCGCCCGCGCCGGGAATCGAGGCCGCGGGCAATTCCACGCCGCGGCGGCTGCCGGCGGCGATGCTGGCGCCTGAGCCCGCGGTCACTCGTACGCCCATAGCGATCGACTCGGCCCGCCTGCTCCACCGAGTCGCCCGGGCCTTCACCGCGGCGCAGCTGCGCGACGGCGAAATGCAGTTGCGGCTCAGCCCGCCGGAATTGGGCTCGCTGCGGCTGCACGTGCAACTGGCCGAAGGAGCCCTCGTCGCACGGCTGGAGGCCGAAACGACCACCGCCCGCGCGGTGCTGCTCGACAACCTGCCCGCGCTCCGCGAGCGGCTGGCCGAGCAGGGGCTGCGGATCGAGCGATTCGACGTCGATCTGATGCAGCGGCAGGGCAGCGGCACGCCCGACCGGCCACACGACCGCGAGAGTCAAACGCCGCAGCAGCCGCCAGTGGCGGTGCCTCGGCCCGTTGCCACCAATCCAACAACCAGCCGCCCGGCCGTGCCGCGAACTCTAGGGCCCAGCCAGCTCAATGTCATCGTCTAACTTATCCTCGCGAAAGGAATCGCCATGTCGCGCATCGACTCGCTCGCCGGAGCGCTGCCGCCCGCCGCGGACCGCCGGACCAACAACATCCAGGACCTGGACATGAACCAGTTCCTGAAGCTGATGATCAGCGAGCTGACGAACCAGGACCCGCTCAATCCGATGGACAACACGCAGCTCGTGCAGCAGCTGGGCAGCATTCGCGAGATTGCCGCCAACGACAAGCTGTCGAGCACGCTGACTGCGCTGCAGATCGAGCAGAGCCTGACGACGGCCAGCAGCCTGATCGGCAAGGAGGTCGCGGCCCTCACGACCGACAACGAGGACATCCGCGGCGTCGTCGATCGCGTTAGTGTCGAGGTCGATCCCCAGAAGGCCGATAAGCGCACCTACCGCGTCCACATCGGCGAGCGGCAAGTGGAGCTGAAGAACGTTCGTGAGATCAAGTAACGGGTATGCCAAAGAACCAAAGAACCAAAAGCGGTTATTCGACTGCGGGTTTGGTTCTTTGGATCTTCGGTTCTTGGAATTTCGATTTCGAATTGCATTCCTTTTCATAGGTGACTGAATATGGGCCTCGCATCCGCACTCACTACCGCTCTCACGGGCATGCAGGCGGCCGAAACGCAGGTCGATGTCGTCGGCAACAACCTGGCCAAC
>DASRJB010000270.1:0-2655 GCA_035649715.1 Pirellulaceae bacterium | reverse complement strand
ATGCGGTGCGGCTCGCTGGCGGCGGGGGAGTTTTTGCGGGCCCGCGTCAGGTCGGCCGCGCTGTACTTGAGCTGCAAGTTGAACAGCACGGCCGCCTCGCGAGCGATGCCGATATGGCCGAGGCAATCGGGCCGATTGCTGGTCACCTCCAGATCGATCGCCCAGTCGCTCCCCAGCTGCTCGCTCCCCTCGTGGTTGAGCCCCGCCATCATCAGGCGCTGCACCAGCTCGGCCGGTGTGACCTTGAGCGGGACGAGATCGTTGAGCCAGTTCCAGGAAACGATCATGGGAAGGGCTAGGGGCTAGGGCTGGGGTTAGGGGCGGGCAGCGGCTGTCCTAGCCCTACCCACGAGCCCTAGCCCTCTCTCAAAACTGGGCCAAAAACCTCACGTCATTCTTGTAAAACTCCCGAATGTCCGTGATGCCGTGGCGGCGCATGCAGAGCCGTTCGACGCCCAGGCCGAAGGCGAAACCCGAATAGACCTCGGGGTCGTAGCCGACGGCCGTGAGCACGTGCGGATCGACCATGCCCGCGCCGCCGAACTCGATCCAGCGGTTCTCCCACTGCATGTCGGCCTCGACGCTGGGCTCGGTGAACGGAAAGAACGACGGGCGGAAGCGGACGTGAACGTCCGCGCCCAGGTAGCTCGTCGCGAACATCCGCAGCACGCTCTTCAGGTCGGCCATCGTCACGTGCCGGTCCACCAGCAGCCCTTCCATTTGATGGAACATCGGATAGTGGGTCGCGTCGGCCTCGTCCGGCCGGTAAACCCGGCCCAGCGAGATAATCCGCACCGGCGGCCGCCGCTGCTCCATGACGCGGATTTGCACGGTGCTCGTCTGGCTGCGGAGGAGAAGCGGCGAGCGGAAGGCGTCAACCTCCCGCTGTCCCGGCTCTTCCGACGAATCGACTTTATCGGCCAGCTGACGCTGGCCGCTCGCCGCTACCGACAAATAAAAGTTCTCCAGCGGATCGCGAGCCGGATGGTCCAGCGGAATATTGAGAGCCTCGAAATTATGCCACTCGTCTTCGATTTCCGGGCCGTCGGCGGCCGAGAAGCCCAGCCGGCCCATGATGTCTTTCAGCTCTTCGATCGTCTGCGTGATCGGATGCAGCCGGCCGAGGCGGAGGGGCGCGCCGGGGACGGTGGGATCGAACTGCGAACCGCCCTTGGCGGCTGGGCCTGCCACGGTGGCCCGCTGCTGTGCAGCTTCGAAGGCCGACTCGACCAGCGACTTGACCTCGTTGAACCGCTTGCCGGCTGCCGGCTTGTCTTCCTTGGCGACCGCGCCCAGGCCTTTTTGCACGGCCTTCAGGCGGCCCTTGGCTGCGCCGAGGAATTCGATCCTGGCCGCTTCGAGCGCCGGCGGATCGGCTGCCGCATCGAACGCCGCCTGCGCCTCGGCCAGCAGGCCGTCGAGATCGGCGAGGAATTGGGCGAGGTTCATGGCATCATGCACGGACACTGCGGCGCGGCGGCGGTTCGTGCGGCGGGCTTCCAGCCGCCGCGAACCGGGAGCAGCTTTGCTCCCGGCTCATACACGCACTAGAGCTTGAGAGCCGCCTTGACTTTGGCAATCACCGCGTCGAACGCTGCGGGGTCGGCGATAGCGATCTCCGACAGGCTCTTGCGGTCCAGTTCGATGTTGGCGGCTTTCAGGCCGGCGATGAACTGGCTGTAGCGCAAGTCGCGCTCGCGGCAGGCGGCGCTCAGGCGGATGATCCAGAGGCGGCGGAAGTCGCGCTTGCGGGCGCGGCGGTCGCGAAACGCAAATGCGCCGGCGCGGACCAGCGTCTCCTTAGCGGTGCGATACAGCTTGCGGCGTCCGCCGACGAACCCTTCGGCCCGTTTGAATATTCGCCGTTTGGCTTTGGTGCGGGCCGCACCTTTCATGGCACGCATGGCATGCGTCCTTCCTGTGTGGCACGGCAAGGCCCCGCAGCATCGGCTGCGGCGTTGGCTGCCCGCGTGCGGTATGTAGTCGGCACACTCCGTGTGCCGTCATTGACGATTGAGCGTCCTTCCCCAAACGACGGCACTCGGTGTGCCTGCTACCCTAGCTGCTATGCCCCGCCAGCGCTCGCGTGATCTGCTGCAGCATCGTCTTGCTGACGACCCGCGTGCCGCGGAGGTTGCGGCGGGTCTTCTTCACCTTCCGCGAGGCGAGGTGACTCGTCCCCGCCTGCCGGTGCTTGGCCTTGCCGCTGGCCGTCAGGCGAAACCGCTTCTTCGTTCCCTTGTGCGTCTTTTGCTTGGGCATGGCAAACCCGGCCCGCCGGGGGCATCTTTGTTGCTGGAAAGCCCTGCAGTATAGGAATCTAGGGCAAATTGTGAAAGGGGCTTTGCCCCCGCGGGGGACGCATTACAACGGTGCTTAGCTCCGGCGACTACGCCGGACGTGGCCTCTTGGCCGCGGCTAAGCGGCTACGAGAACGCAATCATGAATCAGCCGGTCGCCGTCGTTTTAGCCGCGGGGATGGGCACGCGGATGAAATCGGACCTGCCGAAGGTCCTGGTGCCGGTGCTCGGGCGGCCGATGATCGAGTACGTGCTGGAGGCGCTGGCCGCGGCGGGGATTGCCCGCAGCATCGTGGTGATCGGCTACCGGGCCGAGGATGTGCGACGGTTGCTCGCCGGCCGCCAGGGACTGGAG
>DASRJB010000269.1:0-8049 GCA_035649715.1 Pirellulaceae bacterium | reverse complement strand
CCTGGTATCACGTGCTGAATTGCGGCTTTCCGCTCAAGGCCAGTGGCGAGACGGATTTTCCCTGCATGAGCAGCCGCAGCGTCGGCCAGGGGCGGACGTACGTCCGTTTGGAGCAAATCGAGCGGCTCGACTACAAACCGTGGTGCGACGGGATTCGCGCCGGCCGTTCGTACGTCAGCGACGGCTACGCCCACGCGGTGGACTTTCAAGTCGCCGGCGTTCGTCCGGGCGATGGCGAAGTGCAGCTGGCCCGCGCGAGCGATGTGCAGGTGACGGCCCGCGTGGCGTTTGCCGCTCAGACGCCGAAAGCGGTCGCCTACGGCGGCATCACTCCGCCGGCCGGCCGCGAGGTCGTCGGCGACACGGTCGAATTACACGGCCCGCGGTACGATGAAATGGTCAAAGGTGGTCAGCGGCTGATCGAGATCGTCATCAACGGCCAGGTAGCGGCGTCCCGGCAGATTCCCGCCGACGGCCAGATTCACGAGCTGAAGTTCACGGTGCCGATTCGCCTGAGCAGCTGGGTGGCCCTGCGGCACTTTCCGCAGCTGCACACCAACCCGGTCAACGTCCTCGTCGGCGAGCAGCCGATCCGGGCATCGGCCGACAGCGCCCAGTGGTGCCTGGACGTGATCGATCTGCTCTGGAAGAACCGCGAGCGGCGGATTGCGGAGGCCGAGCGGGCCGAGGCGCGGGCGGCGTACGACCGGGCGATTGCCAAATACCGGCAGATCCGGGACGAGTGCGCGGAGTAATCGATGGATTCAGAGCGAACCGCCTATGGACCGGCCATCGCCGTGCTATTGGAAGATCGGTTGCCGGAGCTCGGCCCGGGCACGCCGAACGAAGGCGCGCGGCCAAAGTTGACGGCCTTGGCTCTCAATCGTTCGCTGGCGGGCGCGAAGATCGTCGATTTCGTAGCGTCGCGCTGCGTACTCAGCGGACTATGGCTGTGGCACGACTTCCTGGACGAATCGCACTGCCTCAGCCAGGATATCGACACCGTGGACGGCAGCTACTGGCACGCGATCATGCACCGCCGCGAGCCGGACTACGCCAACGCCAGGTACTGGTTCCGCCGCGTGCCGCAGCATGCGATCTATGAGCCGCTGGCGGCCGCGGCCCGCGAGCTGGCGGCAAAGGCGAAGCTCGACGGACCCGCGGAGTTCCTCGCGATGCAGAAGTCTTGGGACTCGTTTCGCTTCGTCGATCTGTGCGAGGCAATTGCCCGCGGCCGCTCGCAGTGCGAGCAGCTGGCCCGCGAAGTGGCCCGCGCCGAGTGGCGGCTCCTGTTCGATCACTGCTACCGGGCTGCTATTGGTTCTTGAGCTGCCACCGTTCGTCGAAGAAATCGGCGGCGGCGATCTTGCCGGGCCAGACGCTGTTCGGCGGCGTGGTGAGATCGACCACGGCCCAGTCGGGCAGCATCGGCACTTGTCGGGCGTTGTTCAGGTAGGCGTAGTCGCGGAACGTGAAGCTGCTGTTGAGCACGACGTAGCGGCTGGGGTTGAGCGGGTTGGGATAGATGGCTACAAGAGCGTGCGTGTCGGCGGCGAATTTTTGGCCACCCGCTTCGATCTGCTTTTCGCCCCAGCGGATCGGCAGCTTGCCGGCGATCTGCTTGAGCACCGCGTTGCTGCCCGGATCGCCCCACAGGACCAGGTTCGCGCCGGCGATGTCCTCGGGCGTGAGGGCAGTGTCGTCCTTCACGCGGGCCCTGCCGCGGAAGTGCCGCCGCCAGTGCTCGCTGGCCCGCTCCAGTTCCGCTGCCGCCCACTTGCCGGCCGCGTCATTGGCGGCTTTGCCGGTCGGCCGCACGAACAGGAACGAGTCCATGAAGGCATCGTCGATCGGGCCGGAGAGACCGTGAATCTTGCGCAGCCCGTCAGCGGGCCGCTTTCCCAGGCGCCACTCGCCCGCAGAGCGGTGCAGCGAGACATTCCACGAGCGGTCGCTCGCCGGGCCGGGCGCTTCCAGCTCTTGCTCGCCGCTGATGATGACGACCTTCGTGCCCAGATCGAACGGCGAATCGCCCGCGGCAAACGAGAACGTAATATCGATCACGCCGGCCGCCTCAAACTCCAGCTCCTGCGTCGAGGCGATCGAGGCCGAGACCGACGCCCGCGACCAGTGCTCGGCGAGCCCGTCGATGGTGACCCAGTGCAGGCGGTTGTAGCGGAGCGTGCTGGTGACGAAATCCACGTCGAGCGGCCGCGTGTCCCGGCCGATCTTGGCCAGCGACGCCAGCCGCCGCTCGATCTCGGCCTTCGACTGCGGGTGAATCGCGTGGGCCGTCTGGGGACCGATGATGTGCGTCAGCTCGATCTCCTCGCCGGCCAGAGCCTTTTCCATCACGTCGGCGGCCTGCTTTTGCCGGTCGATTTCGCCGCTGTAGGCCACCGTAGGGCAATGCCGCAGATTGCGGCACCACTCGGGGCAGTCGTACCACTGCCAGAGCTTCTTCTCCCACCAGGCCGGCTTGAGCTCCTCCTGCTGAAACGTACGCAGGAACTCCGGCGTCTCGCTAAAACCTGCGCCGGGATTGGCGGCGAACCAGCGATCGGGATAGTGGACGGCGAAATGCCACGCCGCCGCCCCGCCCATCGAGAACCCGCGGGCGGCAATCCGGTCCTCATCGACGCGGTAGCGGCCCTTCACCGAGTCGAGAGCCTCCAGCACGTCGATCTCGCCCGCGAACTTGAAGGCGTTGCTGTACCGGCCGTAAGGGTGCACGACGATCGTGTCGTCGGGCGCAATCGCGCCGACGTTGTTCGTCCGATCGCGGATGAAAGCCAGTTCGCTCAGCGTCTCGCCGCGGCCGTGAAACCACAGGTCGCAGCGAAAACGCCCCGGGCCCTTGCCCGTATAGCTTTCAGGCACGACCAGCCCGTACGGCTGCACGGAGCTGTCGATTTTGGAGACGTAGCCGCGAACGACCAGGCCGCTGGCAGCCGCCCAGGGCGCTTGGCCCGCCGCGAGCTGGTCGACCCGCTCGTGGCCGGTGGCCAGCGCGCGATCGGCGAAGTCGATTTCGGCTGGGGCAAAAAACTCCTGATAGGCCAGCGCGTCGTGTACCGCCTTGAAATAGACCTCGACATCCGGCAGCAGGGCCTTGGCCTTGGCATCCTGGCCGCCGCGCACGGCGGCGATTTTTATTTCCAACTGTTTGAGACCCGCCTCCAGCTTTGCCCGCCGATCCGCTGGGACTTCGATTCCCAGCTTTGGAATCCGCCGGACGTTCGCGGGAATGTTATCGGTCGGGCCATCGGCCAGCGCCAGCACGGGAACCAGCAGTGCGGAAAGGCAGAGGATGCGGAGCGTCATAGATCGTGTGCGATGGAGAATCGAGAAGCCGCCAAGTGATTGACACTGAGTACTCGGTACTCCGTACTCAGACTGCGAAGTGCCGATGATAACACCGCACCGTGCGGATTTCTGCCTACAGCCAATTCCGCCAATTTCGTTTCTCGATTTTTCGAACGTCCTCGCAACGTTGCAGGCGGTCCAGAAATGGCGTGATGTCGCGGAGCTCGGTATCGGCCTGGTCGCCGAAGAACGGCCGCACCGGCACGAGATTGCCGTAATTCCTCTCATGCTTCTCAGGAGAATCATCCATGACCAGCACGCGGTCCAGCGAGAATCCCAGCCGCTTCAGCTTCTTGAGATCCTTGACCCAGTACTCCTCGCGCGTCTCGCCGTTGAAGCGCCGCGTGCACCGCTCCATGGACCAGATGAATTGCAAGTCTGCGGATCGCGCGATCACCTCGCGGGCCGCTGCCCGCACATAGGGTTCCGTCGCCGACGACCAGACGGCCACGGCAAAATTCTCAAAGGCAAAGTCCAGGAACTCTTGCAAAAAGGGACGGCGATAGACCGAATAGCCGGCCAGCTCAAAATCGGGCGGCCGACCGCGCGGACTGAGCGCCGCGTAGAACAGCGTTTCGTCCAGGTCGAGAATGAGAAGTTGGCGGGCCATGCCTGGCAGACTACGTACCGCCTGCCGCGGTTCGGTAAGCCGCGCCGATCAGACACCGCGCGGGCGCGGAACGCCACAGAGGGCGATCCCTACAGCGCCCGCCGGTATTTCTTCGGCGGCCGGCGCATCGCCGAGGCGGGCGGGGGTGGCGGGGCAGGGCGGTCTACGGCCGCGACCGGCACGCCTTCGCCGTCGTGAGCATCTCCCTCGTGATGGTCGCCGCCCTGTAGCACGCCGGCCAGCGATTCGCGGGAGCGGAATTCAAAATCCTTCATTTCGGCCCGCTTGAGCAGGCGGTTGATCCGCTCTTCGATCCGCGTCAGCTCGTAGCCTTCGTCGGGGGCCACAAAAGTGAATGCGATCCCTTCGCGGCCCATGCGGCCGGTGCGGCCCACGCGGTGGACATAGTCGTCGCAGAACGCCGGGATATCGTAGTTGACGATGTGTGAGATGCTCGTCACGTCGATGCCGCGGCCGATCACGTCGGTCGCCACGAGAATCTTCACCTTGCCGCTGCGAAACGCCGCCATCACCCGGTCGCGCTGCGCCTGGTTCAGGTCCCCGTGAATTGCTTCCACGTCGGCCAGTTTCTTGCTCAGCCGCAGATAGACCTTCTCCGTTCCCCGCTTGGTGCGGCAAAAGACGATCGCCTGCCGCGGCTGCTCGCGGGTCAGGAGCCGCAGCAGCAGGTCGAACTTTCGCTGCGGATCGACGGTGAAATAGAACTGCTCGATTGTCTCGACGGCGATGTCTTTGGGCGAGAAGTTGATCGTCTGCGGGTCGCGCATGTACCGCTCGGCCAGCTTGGCGATCGGCGGCGGCACGGTCGCGCTGAGCAAGAGCGTCTGCCGCTCGGCGGGGCAGCGCTTCAGGATTCGCTCGATGTCGGGGCGAAAACCGATGTCGAGCATCCGGTCGGCCTCGTCGAGCACGACGAACTTGAGCCGCGAAAAATCGACGGTGCCGCGGGCCAGGTGGTCGAGCACGCGGCCGGGCGTGCCGACGACGATCTGCGCCCCCTTGCGGAGTTTTTCGATCTGCTGGCGGATCGGCTTGCCGCCATAGACCGCGCAGCAATGCACCCGGCGGCCCGCGGAGAGCTTGACGATCTCGTCCTTCACCTGCACGGCCAGTTCGCGGGTCGGCACCATCACCAGGGCCTGCGGGTGATGGATGTCGGACTTGAGCTGGAGCTTCTCCAGGATCGGGATCGCGAACGACGCGGTCTTGCCCGTGCCCGTGCGGGCCTGGCCGACGACGTCGATCTCCTGCAGCGCCAGCGGGATCAGCCCGGCCTGGATCGGCGTCGGATACTCATAGCCGGCCAGGTCGAGGGCGTCCAGCATGACGTCCGACAGGCCGAGGCTCTGAAAGGTGGGTTGAGAATTGGGTTGTTTGCGTTCGGACAAATGAAACTCTGCGGGGTAGCGGCGAGCGGCGGGACCGTGGCGGGTAGCAGCGTAGTAAACTATTGTCGTACCGTGAATGCTCTGTAAACTCAAGGCCAGCAGGGACTTTTGAACGCTATAACACGCCAAAAAATGAAAGCGCTCCATCCCTTCACAACGGTCCCATCCGTCCTAGTGGTCCCATTAATTCTCGGCCTGATTGCCTCCCCCAGCGCCGCCCAGCCCGACTCCATCGACCGCGACTATGCCAGAGAGCTGCCGCGGATCGCTCCAACCGAGCCGCAGGCGGCGCTGGCCACCTTTCAAGTCTCCGCCGGATTCGGGCTCGAGCAAGTCGCCGCGGAGCCCCTCTTGGCCAGCCCCGTCGCCCTTTCGTTTGACGAAAACGGCCGGATGTACGTCGCCGAGATGCGGGGCTATTCCGAAAACCGCGACGAGCGACTTAGCCGCGTTCGGCTGCTGGTCGATGAAAACGGCGACGGCAAGTTCGACAAGAGCACGGTGTTTGCCGAAGGGTTGGGCTGGCCGACGGCCGTGTTCTGCTGGGCGGGCGGCGTGCTGGTCGCCGACGCGCCGGACATCTTCTATCTCAAGGACTTGGACGGCGACGGCAAGGCCGACGAGCGGCGGGTGCTCTACACCGGCCTGGGCCTCTCCAACGTGCAAGGGCTGATTAACTCGTTCCAGTGGGGTCTCGACAACCGCATTTACGCTGCCGTCAGCAGCAGTGGGGCAACGCTCGTGCGGCCAGACGAGAACGACAGCAAGCCGCTGCCGATTCGTGGGCGCGACATCGCCATCGATCCGCGAACTTGGGAAGTGACGCCAGTCAGCGGCGGAGCACAGCACGGGCTCTCGTTCAACGACTGGGGCGACCGCTTTGTCTGCTCCAACAGCGACCACTTGCAGCAGGTGATGTACGAGGACCGCTATTTGGCGCGGAATCCCTACCTGGCAGCGCCGTCGCCGCGGCGGAGCATCGCCGCCGACGGTCCGCAGGCCGACGTCTTCCGCACCAGCCCCGTCGAACCCTGGCGGATTGTCCGCACCCGATTGCGGGCCCAAAAGATCGTCCCGGGCATCGTCGAAGGGGGCGGCCGCCCGGCGGGCTATTTCACCGGGGCTACCGGCGCGACGATTTATCGCGGCGACGCCTGGCCGGCCGAGTGGCGCGGCCTGGCGATCATCGGCGACGTAGGCAGCAACCTCGTCCATCGCAAGCGCCTGGAAGCGGACGGCGTCGGATTCCTCGGCCGGCGGATCGATCAGCAGAGCGAGTTCGTCTCGTCGCGCGACATCTGGTTCCGCCCCGTGCAGTTCGCCAACGCGCCGGACGGCACGCTCTACATCCTCGATATGTACCGCGAGGTCATCGAGCATCCCGCGAGCCTGCCGCCGCTCATCAAGAAGCATCTCGACCTGACCAGCGGCCGCGACCGCGGCCGGATCTACCGGATCGTGCCCGACGGCTTCCGGCAGCGTCCGCTGCCCCAGCTCGGTAAGGCAACGACCTCCGAACTGGTTGCCACGCTGGCCCACGCGAATGGCTGGAATCGCGACTCCGCCGCCCGGTTGCTCTACGAGCGGCAAGACAAGTCGGCAGTCGCACCGCTGACAAAGCTCGCCGCTGAATCGAAGGAGCCGGCCGCGCGGCTGCACGCCCTGTATGCCCTCGATGGACTGGGAGCGCTGAGCGAGGCGGCGCTGCTGCCGCGCTTGGCCGACGAGCATCCGCGCGTCCGCGAGCACGCCGTTCGACTGGCTGAGAAGCTAGCCGATTCGTCGGCGGCGATCCGCGAGCGGCTGCTGGCGATGACCAGTGATCCGGAGCTGCGTGTCCGCTATCAGCTCGCCTTCTCGCTCGGGGAGCTGCCGGCGACAGCGCAGCGCACGCGGGCACTGGTTGAACTCGCGCAGCGCGACGCCGCCGACGGCTACGTGCGCGTGTCCGTGCTCAGCTCGCTCGGCGAAGGCGCGGGCGGGGCCTTGTCGCTGATCGCCGCGGATGCCGGTTTCCGCGATTCGAAGGAAGGCCGCGAACTGCTCGCCAGCCTGGCGACACAGATCGGCAAGCAGCAGCGGCCCGACGACGTCGCCGAAACGCTGAAGACGCTGGCGGCTCTGGCCAAGGAGAATTCGACATTGCTGCCTCCGCTCGTGCAAAGGCTGGCCGCGCGGCCCGGTTCACCCCTGGCCCAGCAGATCGCCGCCGCGACGGGCGGCAAGGCCGAGGCGCTCATGAAGTTGCTGATTGCCGAGGCCGCAGCGAAGGCCGCGGACGAAAACGCGCCGCTCAAGGCCCGCGTCGCCGCGGTCGAGCAACTGCGGCTGGCGAGCTTCGCCGGGCAGCAGCCGCTGTTTGCCGGGCTGTTTGCGCCGGCGGTTGCGGCCGATCTTCAGTCCGCCGCGCTGGCGACGCTTGCCTCGTATGACGCGGCCGACGTCGCCGAACTGGTGCTCTCGCGGTTCGCCGGCTTCAGCCCACGGTTGAAGTCCCAGGCGACCGACGTGCTGCTGTCACGGCCCGCCTGGACGCTGGCGCTCTTAGGCGCCTTGGAACAGGGCCAGGTCAGCGCCGGCGATCTCGATCCCGTGCGGCTGAAGTTGCTGGCAGAGCATCGCGATGCGGCGATCAGAGTGCGGGCGGCAAGACTGCTGTCCGGC
>DASRJB010000268.1:0-7684 GCA_035649715.1 Pirellulaceae bacterium | reverse complement strand
CGGCGAAGCCGGGCAGTTGCCACAGCCGGCGGGCCTCGGCCTGCGAGCGGGCCAGGCCAAAGCCGCAAGGCGCGATCAGCAGCACGTCGGGATTGCAGGCGGCGACCTGCGTCCACTCGATATAGCCGCTGTGCCGGCCGGCCTCCGCGAGACAGCTTTCGCCGCCGGCCAGCTCGATCAGCTCGGGCGTCCAGTTCCCCGCGGTCATCAGGGGCCCAAGCCACTCCAGGCAGACGACCCGGGGCCGCAGCTGGAGCTTGCGGGCGGCTACACGGTCGATCCGATCCTGCAGTTCGACCACATATCGCTCTCCACGAATCGCGACGCCGGCAGCGTCAGCGACGGCGCGAATGTCCTGGAGGATGTCGCCCAACGAGGCGGGGTTGAGAGCGAGGACGCGTGTGCGTGCGAGCGACGGCTCGGCGCGGGCGAGGTCCAGCACGTCCTGATAGCGGACCGCACAGACGTCGCACTGGGCCTGCGTCACGATCAGGTGCGGCGCGAGTCGGCAGATCAGCTCGCGATCGATCTCGTAGAGGGCCGCGCCGGCAGCGGCCAGCGCGCGGACCTGCTCGTCGATCTGGAGGCTGGCCCGCGACGAATCGACGAGCGATCGCGTGGCCCGCGGCAAATGCAAGGCCGCCGGCGGAAAGTCGCATTCGTGGCTGATGGCCAGGACCTGCTCGCCCAGACCGAGCGCGAAGAGGATCTCCGTGCTGCTGGAAAGGAGCGAGACGATCCTCACGGCGTCTTGGCCTTCGCAGCCTCGTCGGCGGACTTGCCCGCCTTCGGCTCGGGCGCAGTCTTGGCAGCGGGCGACGCCGGGTCGGCCGGCTTATCCCCGCTGGGTTTCGGATCGGCCGGCTTGTTGCCCTCCGGCTTGGTCTCGCCGCCGCCCTGCAGCACCTTCACCTGGTCGAGCAGCTGCCGGCCCTTGTCGTGCTCCTTGAGTAGCGGCTCCAGCACGAACTTCGCGGGAAACGGCTCGTCGAGCTGGCCCAAGAGGTCGCGGTACTTGAGGACCGAATCGACCAGGTCCTGGGCCTCGGCGTTGATCATCAGGGCCGGATGCTTTTCGAAAATCTTGGCGTACAGCCCCCAGGCCTCCTCGTATTTCTGCTTGGCTTCGTCCCACTTGGCCACGTCGGCCTTCATCCGGTCGGCCTCGTAGACGTCGAAGTGGGCCTGCTGGATCTCCTCGGTCTTCTCGGCCTGGCAGCGAGTCCGCCAGTATTCGAAGTTGACGATGCGGCGGTTGAGACCGATCTGCATCGAGGTGAGCTGATCTTCCTCGATCTGATCGATCACCTGCTGCACGCGGCGCCGCTGCTCGCGGGGGGCGTAGTCGAGATAGTCCCGGGCCGCGACGTTGAGCGCCCCAGCGGCGTTATAGACGAGCATGTGCTCGGCCTCGGTCCGCTGCTCGACGGGCTTGTCGAGCGCGGCCTTGGTCTCGGCCGAGAGCGACTCGCGCTTCTGGGCCAGGATCTTTTCCTTCACGTTGCCGCAGATCTTCTCCAGCTCGGCCTGCGCTTGAGTGATCCGGGCGTCCGCCGCCTCCTGGTCGTTGAGGCGGATGTTGAAGCCGGCGGAGGTCGGCAGCTCGCGGTTGCCGTAGCTGGTCCATTCGGCCAGGGCCCGCTCCCAGGAGAGCCGCGGGGCCTCGAAGAACCGGCCGTCCTTCTGCATCGCGGCCGAGCCGTTGATCCGCGACATCGGCGCGCCGCTGTAGAACAAGAGCGGCGAGCGGCCGCGGATCGGCTTGCCGCTGTAGGTCACGGCATCGACGGCCTTGTCGTACCACAGGCGGGCCGTCAGCCAGTTGTCGATCGCGCTGGTCCGCTGGTGCGTCTTGGGATCCTCGACGGTCAGTCCGGTCGTGGCTTCGTCGAGGTTGATGCCGTGCTTGCGGATCACGTCGTGGAAGTCGTGATCGACCGCGTACAGGCGGCGGAACTGCACCTGCTCGTCGGCCCGGCCGACCTTCTGGCCGGTGAACCAGCCCAGCTGGCTGAGCAGGCCCGGCTCGTCGCGGTTGTAGTGCGTGCCTTCGATCAGGAAGTTGATGCCCTTCTTCACCCACTCGTACCGCATGCGGTAGTCGTCGAACTCGACCGAGACGTTGTACGACAGGTTGTGGGCCTGGAAGTCCCAGACTTCGACGAAGTTCGGCTGCAGGCGGATGATCTGGTTGACGGTGGCTTCCAGCTTGTCCCAGTCCTCGATCTTTTTGTAGTGGTTGGCCTGGAGCCAGAGGATGTTGGCGGCGACGCCCCGCAGGCCGAGCGAGGCCAGCTTCATCGTCTCGCTGGCCGGATCGATCTCGCCCAGGCGGGCCTGGGCCAGGTTGTACTGGGTGCGGAGCTGCGAGAGGCGGCCGCCGGGGCTGCTGTCGTCGCGGCCGTCGGCCAGGTTCGTATCGACCGTCGCCGGCTGGCTGAGGGCCGCGATCGGCAACAGCAACAGCGCGATCGCCGCGATGTAGCAGACCTTGCGGAGGAAGGATTTATTGCGGCTCATGCGGCTACCTCGCGGGTCTTCAGGAAAAAGTAGGCCGTGATCGTCACCGCGGTGAAATAGACCAGGCCCATGAGCAGCTGCTCGGCGACCAGCGCGCCGAAGATGTTGTAGCCGTCGGCGACGAAGCCGGCCGTGTCGAACTGCGTGTAGTCGGGCAGGACGTAGGTCGCGGCGTAGAGGGTGCACATCAGGCCGCCGTCGAGCACCTTGATGATCGTGCTGAGGATCGAGTTGATCTCCATCTCGGTCATCACGTTGTTCTGCATGATGATGCGGATGAACGACTCGATGGGACCGCCGCCGTATTGCGCGCCCTGCGCCTCGCCGCCGTAGAGCACGCCCAGCGTGACCGCGCGGACGTCGCTGCCGAAAAAGCCCAGCACGATCGCCGAGAGCGAAGCCAGCAGGGCCACGGGCCCGGACAGGAAGGTGCTGAACATCACGCCGAATGCCGTCACCAGCAGCATCTGCAGCCAGATGCTGAGGTAGGACTTGAAGAAGTTCATCTCGAAGCTGGCGTCGCCGGGGCGGAGGTAGACGTCGGGCTCGGCCACGCCGAAGTATTGCGCCGGATCGACGCAGCGAATGGCGACCTCGATCTGACCCTCGTGCACCAGGTCCTTCATCAGGTCGAGTTCGCCGCGGCCTGCTTCGCCGCCCCGCTCGGAGTTGAGCTTCCAGGGAATCGTGCGGCTGTCGGTGACGAACTCCTTCGATTCGAAGAGGATCGGGCCGCTGGCCAGGCCGCGGGCCTCGGGGTTGGGATTGCGGATGACCATTTCGCCGAGCACGCCGCGCTCGATCTGGCCCTTGAACGAGCGGAAAACCCGCAGGGTCAATTCCAGCGGCAAGCCGCTCGGGTATTTATCGGGCGGGTAGTTTTCGGGCGTGATGCCGCTGAAGGTCCAGACGGCGGCGGCTTTGGTCTGCACGCCGGGCGTGCCGCCGGCGATGTAGCCGCGATACTCCCACTCGTTGCCGACGTTGATGCCCTTGGTGACCTTGCCATCGCGATCGTAGATGACCAGCTTGCCGTAGTGCGGGGCCTTGGCGATCAGGTGGCCCTGCGGCGGACCGACGATGTACTTGCCCTCGGCCGTCCGCTGGACCTCGTGCCAGTGCCCCTGCACGACGTTGGTCTTGCCCTTGCCGTCGGGGCCGAGCTCGAACGTGTGGCGGTGGTGCCGGTCGAACGTGGTCTCGCCGCTGATGCGGAGGAGCTTTCGCTGGGCCGGCGCGGGCTGGCCCTCGGGCGCTTTCTCGTATTCCTCCTTAACGGTGTCGGCCTCGACCTGGTGGCCGTGGTCCAGGCTGCGGCTGACGAAGAAGTAGCTGACCACGCCCATGAACACGAGCATGGCCGTGCCCACCGTCGCGAAGCCGACGATCCGCCCCAGGACGATCTCGCTGGCCCGCACGGGCTTGGTCACGACGGTGTAGATCGTGCGGTTCTTGATGTCGTTGGGAATGCTGAAGGCGCTGAGGAACAAGGCCATCAGGATCACCAGCAGGTTCGTGGACCAGAGCACGACGCTCAGGTAAACCCGCGTCGGGTTGTTGTTGTTGACGTCGAGAAACAGGCCCGCGAACAGCAGCAGCAGCACGAAGACGCCGAAGCCGACCAGCACGCGGTTGCGGATCGCCTCCTGGATCGCCAGGCGGGCGATGGCCCAGGTGCGGCGCGGCGAGAACCGCGGCAGGTCCTCGGTGACGGCCGAGAACAGCGCCCGGGCGACATAGTAAAACGCCTCGCTCGGCCCGTACTGCAGCGAGGCGACCAGGAAGCAGATGAACGGTGCGATGACCAGCAGGAGCAGGCAGATCACCACGGCGCCGAGCAGAAAGCCCCAGGTCGTCGGATTCAGGATGTTGAACCGCTCGGCGTTGCCCAGCAGCCAGATCCAGAAGTCGGGAATGCCGCGTTCGAGTGCCATGGGAGGTCAAAATTCGAAGAACCAAAGAACCGAAGAACCTAAACGAAAGGATCAGCAGATTCGGTTCTTTGGTTCTTCGGTTCTTTGTTCAGTTTTGTCCCGCCCGCCGGCCGGGGCGGGCTTCGCTGTCGCGGACGATGTTCAGGAACAGCTCTTCCAGCGAGAGCGTCGGGTTTTCGACCGCGAGCAATTCCCCCTGGTGGCGGGCGATGACGGCCCGAATCTCTTCCTCGGCCGCTTTGCTCAATCCCCTGGCCCGGACCTGCGTCACGTCCTGCACCGTGAGCAGCTCATCGACGCGGCCCAGCTCTTTCAATTCGCCCTGATGGAGAATCGCGATGCGGTCGCATACGTCCTGCACGTCCGGCAGCAGGTGGCTGCTCATCAGGATCGTCTTGCCCTGGTCGCGGAGCTTCAGGATCAAGTCCTTCATCTCCCGCGTGCCGATCGGGTCCAGGCCGGAGGTGGGTTCGTCGAGCAGGATCAAATCGGGGTTGTTGATCAACGCCTGGGCCAGGCCGATCCGCCGCGTCATGCCTTTGCTGTATTCGCGCAGCTGCCGGCGGCGGGCCCAGTTCAGGCCGACCATCTCGATCAGCTCGTCGGTCCGCCGCTTGCGGACCTCGGCCGACATGTCGAACAGCCGGCCGTAGAAGTCGAGCGTCTCTTCGGCGTTGAGGAACTTGTAGAGATACGACTCTTCGGGCAGGTAGCCGATCCGCTCGTTCTTCGTGACTTCGGTCGCCTCCTTGCCGAAGACGAGGGCCTGGCCGCCGGTCGGAAAGAGCAGGCCGAGCAGCAGCTTGATCGTGGTCGATTTGCCTGAGCCGTTGGGGCCGAGCAGGCCGAAAATCTCGCCGCGGCGGATCTGCAAGTCGAGGGCGTTCAGAGCCCGCACCTTCTGGCGGCCCCAAAAATCGCGATAGACCTTGGTCAGATTGCGAGTCTCGATGATGACATCGCTCGCCGACGGGACCGGTCTGGCCGCAGGCGGCTGCTCAAGTTGCGTCGTCATTTGTGGACGGATGGGGAAGGACTGAGGGCAATCTGCCCGAATGAGTCAAACACTGGCTGGATAAGGACTTTCAGCACGCGCGGCAAGCGACTGTTTTACGGCAGGCAGCCGGGCGCGGTTCAATTCGCCTTGTAATTTCTGCAAGGCCCGCGTGGGGCACGCAAAGTTTGCCTCGGCAGCGAAGCTTGGCACTATAAGCCAGTCGCGGGAGCGTCGCAAGTATCGCCGTAAGTCGCTTCCCCATAGGTAATTGCGACGAGCGATGAACGGGCGCCAGCTGCCGGCGTCACGCTTCGTTCTCTCGCCCAAGGGAAAACTCGCCGAGCAACATTTACAAGCGCTGACCCGAGCGTGGAACGACCCGGATGGAGGCGGCAAAGTCCGCACGCCAGTGCAGTAAGACATTCCGGCAGAACAACTTACGATCAATTCCGGCATCGGACACAAACAAAATGATTCGCCTCTTGTGGCTCTTGGCACAGGCGTTGCTTTATGTCTGGTCAGCGACAGACGGCTGGCGTTCAGCCGACACGAATGGGACCGCAATTTCACAGCAAGTTGCAAGGAGGCAGATGAGCTGATACCGCATCCGCCACGTGTGGATGCCTATCCTGGCAGCGATTGGGTAGAGTCGCCGCCTGGATTCCCGCCTATTTCCTTCCCGCCTGGACAGGGCCGCTCGGGTATCCCGCTCCCGTGCGGCCCTCTCTTTTTCTTGTGGACGAGACAAGCTCAGCGCTGCAGCGCATGGTCAGGCGTTTTGTTCATCGTCAATGATGGCATCCGCTTCGAACTCGACCAGCCAATCGGGATCGATAAACCGCGACACCTGCATGGTCGTGTTCGCAGGCCGAATTTGGCCAAAGAACTCGCCGTGGACCGCGGAGACGGCCTCCCAATCCTCGATGCGCACCAGCAGCGTGCGCGTACGAACCACCTGCCGGAGCGATGCGCCCGCTTTCTGCAAGGCGCCGGCAATGATCTCCAGGCACCGCCGCGCCTGCGCCGCGGCGTCTCCGATCCCCACCGTGCGCCCATCCGCGCCAATGGGCGCCGTGCCGGAGACTGCAACCACGTTACCAACTCGCACTGCCCGCGAAATCCCGATCTTCGGCTCGTAGGGGCTGCCACTGGAGATGAGGTTTCGCATGGTAATGCTCAACAACTGCGTTCACTTGCCCGGGCCGGCTGCAACGAACCGGCCCTGTACCGTCATGGCGGCCCTGTACTGTCATGCCTAGCTAGTCAAGTGCGACGCTCATTTCGGCTCGTCGTCTACTTGGAGTGTTTGCTCTTTAGCTCCTGGTAGCAAACACAGCACACGATGGCCCGGTCATTGAAAGCTTCAAAGGCGTCTGTTTTGTCCCCTTCTGCCAGGAACATCTCCTCACACTTTTCGCACCACGCCTGCAGGTCGTTCGGATCGGAGCTGTTCTCGATCACCCCGACGGGCTCGCTCGACTCCAGCATGTGGCAACAGACCACCGCCGCCACCCGCTTGCCGTGTGGCCCACAATCGACATACAGGGGTTCGTCGTCGGACATCTTCTGACCCGCCGAACGCTCACCAGCTGCGGCGGCTGAGGGAGCTTAACTATTGAATAGCCTACATGCCGCCGCGCTCAGGTTGTATGTTCCGTTTGGTTCGGCGTTGATCTCGCTTCTCCCGCTGCTTGAGACTGCGCCCTGCCTGCTTCTTGTTGAGCTCCTTCCGAAACCTCTCCAGCCAGCGGGCCGTCCACTTCTTGTCATCCGGATCGTCCGGGTCGGCCAGCTTCGCCTCAAACTGCGTGACCCGCGATTCCAGCTCCGCCATCTCGACGGAGTGGATGCTACCGGCGTGGAGGTACGGATTCCCGTTGAAGCGATAGGTGTGGCCTTCTTGCGGTTCTTCTTCATCGGTCGCCGAACATGCCGGCCCGGTCAAGTGCAACGCAATGTTATGTCCAGTACGACTCGTTCAGGTTCTCGAACGGTTCAGTCACCCGTCGGGACCGATAGAAGTTGTCGCACACTTGCTTGAACTCGAGGTTCCGCTTTTGGAGTTCGGCAACCTCAGCATGGCCTCGCTCTCTCACGGCCATCAGCCGAGCCCGATCCGTGATGTCGATGGACTCCGACCGGACCGTTTCGACTGCTCGCTCGTATTCGTCGTGCTCGATGGGATCTTCCCGCTCGTTCCCATCGGGGCCTTGGACTATGCGGAAGTAGAGCG
>DASRJB010000267.1:0-5555 GCA_035649715.1 Pirellulaceae bacterium | reverse complement strand
ACGCTCCGCAAGCCGCGTACTATGCCCCGCAGGCCGCGCATTACGCTCCCAGCCAGTCGTACGCGATCAGCCCCGCCGGCGGCAGCTCGGCGGGCAGCGAGGCCGCGGCCTACTACGGCCAGCCGACGGCTCTCAACTACGTGCCGCCGCGCTATGCCTACCGCCCGACCTACGCCGCGGTGCCCGTTTACATGTACCGGCCGGTGACGGCCTACGATCCGGTGATGGCTCAGCCCACGACCTGCATGCAGCCGACTGTGGCCAGCACCTGCCAGCCGCAGCGGACGCACTTTCTCTCGTGGCTGCATCCGCACAACTGGTTTAAGGGCCACTCCTGGTTCGGCGGCGGCGGTGGCTGCGGATCCCGCGGCTGCGGGAGTCCGCCGCCAGTCACCGCGTATTGCCAGACGAATTACTGCCAGCAGCCCTACTATCCCGCGCCGCAGCCAGTCGTAATCCCCACGGTGCCGGCGGTCACCACGCCGCCGACGCTCGCACCGGGCAGCACGATTATCGCGCCCCCCGCGGGCCCGCGAATCCCTTCGCCGCCCTCGCGATTTCTTCCGGGGCCCGGCGGCGGCGGCGCTGCCGATTTTCAGCCGCGGATTGTCCCCGGCACATCCACGCCTGGTTCGACGGTGCCTTTGGGGCCGATTCCCGGCAGCACGACGCCGCTGCCTGGTTCGACATTCCCTGGCTCCACAATCCCCGGCACCACACTGCCCGGCACGACGTTACCGGGCACCACGTTCCCACCCACGACCCCGCCGGGCAGCTTTGGCTCGGGCACGAACTATCCGCCGGTCGTCGATCCGTATCGTCCCTCGAGCGCCACCAGCAATCCGAAGAGCAGCGGACCGGTCATCCGCGCTCCGGAACTCAATCCGCCGCTGCCGCCGAGCGTGCAGCCGGTGCCGGACCTCGACGCGCGGCAGCCAGTCGCGCCGCTGAATGGCGCGCCGCAGCTGCTTTCGCCGCGCGACAAGACGGCGGCCAAGGGCGATTCGCGGTGGGCGGTCGTGCCCGCGGTCTGGCCAAGCCAGCCCGCGCCGCAGGCAGCGCTCCAGCGGCCGGTCGTGCCGACGAAGGCCACCGAGCCGGTCTCCGCCAGCGCCTCGCGCTACGACGACAGGGGTTGGACCAGCGGCCGCGCGTGGTAGATCGCTACTGCACGAGGCTGCTTACCGGGGCATCGCTCACCCGCAGCCGATCGCCGTCGGCCAGGGGCATCAGCTCGTACTCGAAGCCCCGTTCGACGAGCAGCTGCCGCAGCGCCGGGAAGTGCACGAACGAGTCGGGCCAGACGGTGATCGAGATGAAGTGCTGCTGGGGATTCCAGCCGGCGAGCTTCTGACCCAGCTGGCCGGATTTGTCGCCGGCCGGATCGACGGGGGTGCCGCCGCCGGGAACGGGCTCCAGGTACGTCGCCTTGCCGTCCGTCACTTCGCGGGTCTCGGCCGCGGCCCGCACGGACCGGCCGCCGTCGATTTGCAGGTAACCATGCAGCCGGCCGCCGCTGAGCAGGAAGGCGATCTGCCGCTTGCTGGTGCTGCGCAGCTTGGGCAGGGCGGCCGTGCGGGTGCGGAGCTGCCGCTCGGCCGCGAGCTGCTGATCGGCGATGGCCAGCTGCTGCCGCGTGTCCTTGAGGGCGTCGTCGAGGGCCTGCAAAGCAGCAGCGACGCGGTTGGCCTCGGTCTGGGCGGCGGCGGCGTCCTGCAAGTTCTCGGCCCGGGCGGCGGCGACGGCGGTCAGCGTCGTCTGCTGCGACGTGTTTTGCGAGAGCAGCGACTTGAGCTGTGGATCGCGAAACAGCCGCGATAGCTCCGCCTGATCGGCGGCGGCGCGGCGGAGCGTGTCCAAGTCCTGCTGCGTGGCGGCCAGCTCGGTCTGGGCGGAAGCCATCGCCTGCCGCGCCGCGGCGTCCGGCGCGATCAGGGCCGCCTGCGGGCTCGACTGGTTGAGCAGCACGACCACCAGCATCGCGATGAACAGGACGGTGCCGAACGTGTCGCAGATCGTGTCCAGCAGCAGGTCGAGGTTGTCGGTCTCCAGCGTCTTGCGGCGTTTCATGGGGTGGCGGCTCCATGCTCGGGGTCCAGGGCCGTCTGGTCGCTGGCGAGCAGGTCGAAGCCCACGTCGAAGCCCGCGGCCTTTAGCGCGGAGCGGGCCTGGATGAAGTCGCGGATCGTGGCCGGCTTGACCAGCAGCACGAAGTGCTCGGCTGCTCGGCTGCGCTGGCGGGCCCAGGCCAGAAACGCCCGGATGTCGGGAAAGGTTTCGGGCCGGGCCCGCTTGCCGACCGGGGCGGCCTGCACGCCGGCGGCCGAGAGCTCGACCAGCCAGGGCGTTTTGGCGTCCCCCTGGCTGAGGTTGAAGATGACGCGGTTGGCCGTGCGGAGCTTCTTCAGCTCGGCGAGCTTCTCCTGCACTTCGCGCGACAGCTGCTCCAGTGTCTGGCGGTCGGCGTCGCGGCTGGCGTCTTTCTGGGTCAGCTCGTCGCGCGAGGCCTGCGCGGCGCGGCGGCGGGAATCGGCGTCGGACAGCTCCGCGGCCAGCAGCTGGTTAAGCGCCTCCAGGTCGCGGAGTTGCCGCTGGAGCTGGTCCGAGTCGTAGCGGACTTGCTGCAGCAGCTCCGTCTCCTGCCCGGCGAGCTGCCGCCGCAGCGCGTCGATCTGGCGGCGGTTGGCCTCTACGGCTGCCTGAACTTCGGCCGACTGGGCCGCGGCCTCTTTCAGCTTTTGCGTGATCTCGCGGGTCTGGATGTCCGGCGAATGCTGCCGGTTAAAGATCATCTCCAGCGCCAGAAACAGAGTCACCAGGATCATGATCCCCAGGACCGAAGTGATGATGTCCTGGAACCAGAGCAGTGAGATCGGATTGCTGGCGTGGCTGCGTCGCGACATTGGAATTGTCAGTTGTCAGTGGTCAGTAGTCCGTTGGATGTCGGTGGCGGCTCAACTGACCACTGACGACTGACCACTGACAAATCACGGCACAAACTTGTAATCCCCCTTATTCTCATTGGCGATCTTCTGCATCACCGGCTCGCCACTGCGGTCGGTGAAGCAGATCGTGTTGATGCTGGCGACCTTGGCCTCGCCGCCGTGGTTCTTGGTTCGCACTTCGTCGGCCACGCCGGGATGGAAGCCGCCATCGGTGAGGAAGAAGATCACGTCGGGCCGCAGGTCAACGGCGGCCAACAGCGATTCGCGGGGATTCGTGCCGCCGCCCTCGTTGAAGTTGTTGATCCACTGCTCCATCTTCTGCACGTTGGCCGGAGTACATTTCAGCAGCTTCGTTTCCACCGGACCGTCCGGGCCGAACATCGGATACGAGCCGCTGGCGAAGAAGAAGACGTACGCGCTCTGTTGCGGTCGCAGCCGCTTGATCGAGTCGATCAACTCCTGCTTGGCATTGGCCAGCTTCTGGCCGGCCATGCTGCCCGAGCAGTCGATGATGTAGACAATCTTATTGCCGCGGGCCTTGAGTCCGAGAAACTCGGTTCCGTCGGAGCCGCCGCCTCCGCCGCCGCCCAGGAACGAGCCGTCGCCGCTGCCGGCCGCCGAGCCGCCCGCGGCCGGCGCGGGAGGCTGCTCGGTGAATTTCTGGATTGAATTTTCGGGCGGCGGAGCTGCCGCCAGGTCGCTGGCCGGCGCTCGTCCCGGGCCGGTTTTCTCGCCCGCGCCGGTGCTGGGAGCCTGGCCGCCGCCAGCACCGCCCCCCTTGGGTTTCGCGTCCGTGCGGGGACCGCTTACGGTCGCCTGAGTTCCGCCGCCCGTGCCGCGGCCGGTCCCCGAGCCGTTACCGCCGCCCGTTCCGCTGCCACTGCCAGGACCGACGCCGGAACCCGTGCCCGTGCCGACGCCCGTGCCTTGCCCGCCCTGGCCGGCGAACCCATTGCCGCGGCCAAATCCGCCGAACGTGAGCAGCAATAGCAGCAGCAGAAAAATGAGCAGCGCGGAGCCGATGCCGATGCCCGCGCCCAGGAGCAACTGCTTGCGCCGCCGCTGGGCGTCGGACTCGTCCTTGCTGGCCGCTGGCTGAGACTTTGGCTTGGCCGGCGCGGGGACGGCTGGTTCCGCCGCGGGCTGCGAAACCGGCTGCCTGGCAGGCTGGGCCGGCGCGGCGGGCGGCGGAAAGAGGTCGGTCAACAGATCCGCCGCGCTACTCCAGTTTCGCTCGTCGGCGAGCCGCATCTGCGTATCGCTCGTCAACTGGCCGCGGTGAAACAGGTAGTCCAGCTCGTCCCGCGAGAACGGGCCGGCCGCCGCGCCGCCGAGTTTGCAATACCACTGCGACATCCGCGCGCACCTAACGAGGTCGATAGCGATAGATCGGCAAGTGACGGTAATAGACTTCCAGCATGTACAGCGCCAAACAGGTCTCATAGAGCCGGCCAGCAGTCTGAGCGTGGTGATCGCTCCCGGGCGGCCAGCTCCCCTTTTCGGGCCCGCTCTTCTCCTGCAGCTTGGGCAGCTCCTGTCGCAGCGCCCTGTTCCACGCCTTCCAGGCCTCCCCTTCCATGTGATGGCAGACCTGCGTGGCGTAGTACCAATAATACGCGTTGTGGGCCTTCGGGTGGATTGGATTTCGCAGCAGCTGCGCGACTCCGGCCATTAACCGCGGATCGTCCCGCGGCCAGCCCAGATACTGCCGGCAAAGGAGGGCTTCGGCGGTCATAGCCGGCGTAGCGCCGCCGCCCGGCATGTAGCTGTAGGTCACGCCGTCGGTCGGCGAGCAGGCGTCGAGGAAATGGCCCACCCGCGTCAGCGCATCGCCTGGCACCGGCAGCTCGGCCATGCGGGCGCTTTGCAGGGCCATCACAAACCAGCCGGTGACCGACACGTCGCCGGGCATCTTGGGTCCATACCGCCAGCCGCCGTCGTCAGCCTGGGCGGCGAGGCAGTATTCCACGGCCTGCTTGGCTGGCTCTTCGAACTGCTCGTCGTGCGTCATGCCATAGATTTCGCACAGGGCGATCGTGGCCTGGGCGTGGGCATAGAGCGTGCCGGCTTCACCGCGAAACGAGCCATCCTGCTGCTGGCGGCCCAGAAGGAATTTCCAGCCCCGCTCGACCAATGCGGAGTACTTGCCTTCGCGGTGCGTGTGGCCCGCGCCTTGAAACGCGAGCAGAGCCATCGCTGTGGCGGCGGTCCGGCTCTCGAGCTGGCCGGCATTGCTAAACGAACCTTGCAGCCGCCAGCCGCCGTCCTCGTCTTGCTGCTTCGCCAGCCAGGCCAGGCCGGCTTCGACCGCCTGCTCGGTGCCGGCTGTTCCACCGTATTCCTTGAGCAGGTCAGCCTTCTTGCCTTCCTTGCGGCCGGTCAGGCCCTGGCGGACGTCCGGCGCACCCTTCGGCGGTGGGCGTTCGTCGCCGGTCGCGGCTGGGGCGGGAGCATCGGTCACGCGGGCAATCGCAAATTCCGGTTGCGGCGGCACCGGCTCTTCGCGATCCGGCACGGGCGTCGCCGGCGCGGATTCAGTTGTGGGCGGCGCCCTGGGCGGAGCCGTTGAGCTGCCGGGGCTCGCAGGCGTATGGTGGCTGGGAAGTCCCG
>DASRJB010000266.1:0-3665 GCA_035649715.1 Pirellulaceae bacterium | reverse complement strand
TCGAGTGTTTGACGTAAGTCCATGGCCAGAAAGAAGATACAGACTGAAAAAGCGAAACAAGGCAGCGCGCGACCACCTTTTCAGGGGTCAGCTAAAGCCGCCTCGAGGTGCGTTGTGACCCACAGCCTGCCAACGATCGCGATCCTGCTTTTGTCCGCCTGGCTGGCATACGCAGCCGCCGGCCAAAGTCCGAAATTCGAATGGCAGACCGCCACGCCGGCCAGCCAGGGAATGTCGGCCGAGAAGCTGGATGAGTTGCAAGAGAGCCTGGCGCTGAAGAACACCAAGGCGCTGCTGGTGATCCGCAACGAGCGGATCGTCTGGGAGTGGTACGCCGAAGGGCACGGCCCGACGAAGACGCACTACACCGCCTCGATGGCCAAGGCGCTCGTCGGCGGCGTGGCGCTTGGCGTCGCCATCACCGACGGGCGGATCGCGCTCGACGACCCGGCGGCGAAATATATTCCGGAGTGGAAGAGCGATCCGCTGAAGTCGAAGATCACCGTGCGGCAGCTCGGCTCGCACAGCTCCGGCGTCGAGGACGCCGAGGTGGACAACATCATCCCGCACGACAAGCTGCTCGGCTGGAAAGGGGACTTCTGGAAGCGGCTGCCAGTGCCCAACGATCCGTTCAGCGTCTCGCGCGACAAAGCGCCGGTCTCGTTCGAGCCGGGCACACAAGGGGCGTACAGCAACCCCGGCATCGCCCTGCTCACGTATTGCACGACCGCGGCCATCGCCGGCGGCGAGCACAAGGACGTTCGCACGCTGCTCCGCGAGCGCGTGATGCGGCCGATCGGCGCGGCCGACAATGAATGGTCAGTCGGCTATGGGCAAACGAGCAACGTGAACGGCTTGCCGCTGGTCGGCTCGTGGGGCGGCGGCAATTTCACGGCTCGCGCCGCGGCCCGCGTCGGCCGGCTGATGCTCCGCGAGGGAAATTGGGAGGGAAAGCAGCTGCTGAGCAAGCAGGCCGTCCGCGACATCACGTCGGACGCCGGACTGCCCGGCCCGTGGGGCATGGGCTGGTGGAGCAACAACAGTGGGCATCACGCCAAGCTGCCCAAGGACGCCTTCTGGGCCGCCGGGGCCGGCCACCAGAACTTGCTCGTCGTGCCCAGCCTGAACCTGATCGCCGTCCGCAACGGCGGCAACCTCGGGCCCGACGACGAGCGGCGCAGCGCCGTCAATACGTTTCTGTTCGAGCCGCTGCTGGCTGCCATTGTTTCGGAGCAGACCAAGCAATCAGCCGCACCCTATCCGCCGAGCCAGACAATCGCCGGCATCGAGTGGGCGCCCAAGGAATCGATCGTCCGCAAAGCCAAGGGGGGCGACAACTGGCCGCTGACCTGGGCCGACGACGACCATCAATACACGGCCTACGGCGACGGCTGGGGATTCGAGCCGCTGATCAAGGAGAAGCTCAGCCTCGGCCTGTGCCGGGTCGAAGGCACGCCGCCAATGTTCAGCGGCGTCAACCTCCGCTCGGAATCGGTCGAACAAAAGGGCGAAGGCAAAAACGGCAAGAAGGCCAGCGGCCTGCTGATGGTCGATGGCGTGCTATACATGCTCGTCCGCAACGCGGGCAACTCGCAGCTCGCCTGGTCGAAGGACCGCGGCCAGACCTGGACCTGGAGCAATTGGCGATTCACGACCAGCTTCGGCTGCCCGACGTTTTTGAACTTTGGGCGGAACTATGCGGGGGCTCGCGACGACTACGTGTATGTCTATTCGCTCGACGGCGACAGCGCGTACGAGCCGGTGGACCAGTGGGTGCTGGCCCGCGTGCCGAAGAACCGCATCACCGACCAGTCCGCCTACGAGTTCTTTCAGAAGCCCGACGCCTCGGGCGGCGCGACGTGGACAAAGCAGATCGACCAGCGCGGCGCGGTCTTCCGCCATCCGGGCAACTGCTACCGCTCGGGCATCACCTACAACGCCGGCCTGAAGCGCTACCTTTGGTGCCAGATTTTGCCGACCAGCACGCACCCGCAGGGCCCGCGCTTTCAGGGCGGCTTCGGCGTCTATGACGCGCCGGAGCCGTGGGGGCCGTGGACGACGGCGTTCTACACCACCGAGTGGGACGTCGGCCCCGGCGAAACCTCGAGCTTTCCGGCGAAGTGGATGAGTTCGGATGGCCAGACGCTGCACCTGGTCTTTTCCGGCGACGACTATTTTTCCGT
Organism: Pirellulaceae bacterium; assembly: GCA_035649715.1. Classification (GTDB taxonomy): domain Bacteria; phylum Planctomycetota; class Planctomycetia; order Pirellulales; family Pirellulaceae; genus CAYLLN01. The sequence continues at coordinate 1,482 of DASRJB010000266.1, read as the reverse complement.
GCGGCAAGCGAAGTTGAAGCTCGCCGGTCAGGCGAGCGGGCGCTGACCAGTCTTGGGCAGCTACGCCGGGCGCTCGGTTGCCAGGTGCGCGCCGATCGCCCGCTCCGCCAGCCGCCGGGCAATGTCGATCGTCTGGCGGTTGCCGGTGACGTGCCGCGTCACGTAGGCCCCCTCCATGATCAGGCACAGTTCCTGGGCCAAGGCCCGCGGATCGGCCGCCCCCGCCTCGGCGGCCACCGCGCAGACGATGCTTTCGAGGTCCGCTTTGCTCTGGCTCGCGGCCAGATGCGCCGGCTCGTGCGGCAGCGGGAACTCCAGCGACACATTCACGAAGATGCAGCCCTGGTAGCCGTCGGAATCCGTGATCGTTGCGACGACGTCCATCAGCGCTCGCAGCTGCCCCGCGGGAAGCTCGCCGCCGCGCTCGCGCATCAGCTGGCGAAACGTGTCCTGAATCCAGCGGCTGCGGTCCGCCAGGGCCGCCAGGATCAGGTCGTCCTTGCTCTCGAAGTGCTTGTAGAACGCCGTCTTGCTGATGCCGACGTCGGCCAGGATGGCATCCAGCCCGACGTTGCGGAAGCCGTCGCGATAGAAGCGTTTGGTCGCGGCTTCGATCAGCCGCTGGCGGGTGCCTGTAGGCAAGCGAGTCCTCCGGCCTGGAATCTCGAGCAAGGTGTACCGGTAGTCAACCGGGCGGTGTACCGCAAGTCAACTTTCCAATCGCTTGAATTCGCGAATTATCGAGTCGGCCGCGTTGCCCGTGCGCATCATTTTGCGGATGTGTAGGTCCCGTCTGCCGGGCGGGACCTGGGCAGCGGCAAGCTCGAATCCTCGGCAATGTCCCTGGTCGCTGCGCTTCCTCAAGGCCCCTTCCGGCAGAAGGGGCCTACTCACGGAGACCCCATGAAAAGAATCCTGTTCTTCGCCTACGGCGTCTTGTGTCACCTCCTGTTCCTCGTCATCTATGCCTGGCTGGCCTGCTTCCTTGGCAACCTGCTGGTACCTAGCACCATCGATGGTCCCGCCGCTGGCGGGTCCACAGCCGCGGCCATCGTCGTCGATCTGCTCCTGCTGGCGGCCTTTGCCCTTCAGCATTCGGTGATGGCGCGGCCGGCCTTCAAGCGGCTCTGGACCCGGCTCGTGCCCGAACCGATCGAACGCAGCACCTACGTGCTGATTTCGTGCCTGGTGACCGCCCTGCTCATCTGGCAATGGCGGCCGATTCCGCTGGTGGTCTGGAGCGTGCAGCAGCCGGTGGGCTGGTGGATTCTTTCGGCCCTGTTTGCCGTCGGCGTCCTGGCAGTGCCTGGCGTCAGCCTGATGATCAATCACTTCGACCTGTTCGGCACGCGGCAAGTTTGGCTGTATCTGCGCGGGAAGGAATACACCCCGCTGCCGTTCCGCACGCCGCTGGCCTACTCCTGGGTGCGGCATCCGCTCTACGTTGCCTGGGCGCTGTCGTTCTGGGCGACGCCGACGATG
>DASRJB010000265.1:0-4196 GCA_035649715.1 Pirellulaceae bacterium | reverse complement strand
CGAGCTGCGCCCGCTCGGCAATACGGGTCTCCAAGTTTCGCCGGTCGCCCTCGGCTGCTGGCCGATTTCGGGCATGACCAGCTTGGGCGTGAACGAGGTGGACAGCCTGGCGACGCTGCACGCGGCCCTGGATGCGGGCGTCAACTTCTTCGACACCGCCTATGCTTACGGCGCTGGCGGGGAAAGCGAGCGGCTCATCACCCGCGCGATTGCCGGCCGCCGCGGCGACGTGGTCATTGCCACGAAATGCGGCATCGAGTGGAACGCGCACCGCGAGCGGGTCATCGACGGCCGGCCGGCCACGCTCCGCCGCCAGTGCGAAGAAAGCCTCCGTCGCCTCAATACGGACCGGGTCGAGCTGCTGTATCTGCATGCGCCTGATCCAGAGACGACTCTGGTCGATTCGGCCGCCGAGTTGCTCCGCCTGAAGCGGGAGGGCCAGACTCTGGCGGTCGGCGTTTCGAACTTCACGCTGCCGCAGCTCGAGGAGTTTCACGCCGCTTGCCCCATCGAGGTCTTTCAGCCGCCGTACAACATGCTGCAGCGCGACATCGAGCGGGACACGCTCCCCTGGTGCCGCGAACGGAACATCGCAGTCTGCGTCTACTGGCCGCTGATGAAGGGCCTCCTGGCCGGCCGGCTGCCGCGGGACCACGTGTTTCAGCCGGGCGACGGTCGGGCCAAGTATCCGATGTTCCAGGGCCAGGAGTGGCAGAAGAACCAGGATTTCCTGGGAGAGCTCTCGGCGGTCGCGGAGGAGATTGGCAAGACCGTCGCGCAGGTCGTCGTCAACTGGACGATCCAGCAGCCGGGGATTACCGCGGCCCTCTGCGGCGCGAAGCGCCCGCAGCAAATTCGCGAAACCGCCGGCGCGATGGGCTGGCGGCTGACGCGCCAGCAGATGGCCCGCATCGCCGCGGCCCTCGCGCGCCGCGGCGTCGCCGTCACGCGGGCCGCTGTCTAGCTCAGCGGCGCGATTTGGGTCAGACTGAGTCACATGCTTTACGGCTATATCAAGAACCTGTCGCACGACCGCGGCTTCGGCTTCATCGAGCCGTGCAGCGACGGCCCGGACGTCTATTTCCACGCGACGACCGTCGGCAGCCAGGTCTTCGACGGCCTGCAGCCGGGGCAGCCTGTGAGGTTCGAGATCCAGAAGCTGACGGAGAAAGAGCGGGAGGCTCGCCGCAAGCTGACGACGAAGCAAGCGCCGCGGGCGGCCAAGGTGGAACTGCTCCAGCGGATGCCGGGCGGCGTGCTGCCGCGGCCGACGCAGGACATTGCTCCGCGGCATCACCCGAAGGCGAAGCAGCGCAAGGCGACGTGGAAACGGAAGATCAACCTCAAGCCGAAGGAGTAGCGACGCATGGTTCGGGCTGTCATTGCCGCTGCGATCGTGTTGCTCCCCTGGGCTGTGATCGCCCAGGAGAAGTTCCTGGGCCGCACGGCCGAGCAGTGGAGCCAGGCCCTGACGACCACGACCGGCCAGCAGCGAGTCCACGCGGCCTGGGCCTTGGCGCAGATGGCCGGCCGTGCCAGCGGTGACGCCAGCGACCACGTGCAGTTCGCCGAACTGGTCAAGCTGATCAGCGACGGCGATCCGTCGGTCCGGTATTGGGGCGCGCTGGGACTGGCAGCATTTGCAGAGCATCTGCCCCAGGGCGACGGCGGCCGCGCCGGCGCAATCGGCGCGCTGGTGCCGCTGCTGGACGACAAATCGCCCGCTCCGCGAATTGCCGCGGCGTCCGCCCTGGGGCAGTTGGGCCAAAGCGACAGGGCGCTGCGGGTGCTGGTCGCCGCGATGAACGATCCGCAGGAGGCGACGCGCATTCAAGCAGTCGCCGCGCTGGAGAAACTCGGGCCGGCGGCTCGTCCCGCCGAAGCGACGCTCCGTGCCGCGCGGGCCGATTCCAGCGAATACGTGAAACGCATTTCGACGCGGGCTCTGGAGAAACTCACCGCGGCCGGCAAGTAGTTGGCCCGCAGGAACATCGCCATGCACCGAATTACCTTCGCGCTCACGCTCCTGTTGCCAGCGGTGGGCGTCGCCGACGAGCCGCTCTCCGTCAAGGATCTCGCCGCGAAAGTCCGGGACTCGATCGTCGTCATCGGCTTCGCCGGCCGCGAGGGAGCGCAGCAGGGACTCGGCACCGGATTCGTCATCGACAAAGGCGGGCTGATTGCCACCAACCTGCACGTCATTGGCGAAGCGCGGCCGATTTCGGTGCAGACGGCCGGCGGAAAGACGCTGACGGTGAAGGCCGTGCACGCTTCCGACCGGGCGCTCGACCTGGCCATCGTCGAGGTCGATGCGACCGACCTGCGACCGCTGGAGTTGAGCGGCGCGGAAAAGATCGACGCCGGCGAGCCCGTTGTCGTCATGGGCAACCCGCAGGGGCTCAAGCACAGCGTGGTCAGTGGCGTCGTCAGCGGCACGCGCGAGATCGACGGCCGCAGCATGCTGCAGCTGGCGATTCCGGTCGAGCCGGGCAACAGCGGCGGGCCGGTGCTCGACATGCAGGGCCGCGTGCTGGGCATCGTCACGATGAAGTCGCTCGTCACCCAGAATCTGGGCTTCGCGGTCGCCGCGGCCGACCTCAAGACGCTGCGCGATAAGCCCAATCCGGTGCCCATCGACCGCTGGCTGACCATCGGCGGCATCGATCGCACGCAGTGGGAGCCGCTGTTCGGCGCGCGTTGGCAGCAGCGTGCCGGCCGGCTGCTGGTGGATGGCGTCGGGGCCGGATTCGGCGGCCGGTCGCTGCTCTTGTCCAAGGGCGATTCGCCGGCCGTGCCTTACGAGCTGGCCGTGCAGGTTAAGCTCGACGACGAAAGCGGCGCCGCGGGCCTCGTGTTTCACGCCGACGGCGGCGACAAGCATTACGGCTTCTACCCGTCGAACGGCAAGCTGCGGCTCAGCCGCTTCGAAGGCCCGGACGTCTTTTCGTGGCAAGTCCTCGCCGAGAAACCGTCGGAGCACTACCGCCCCGGCGAGTGGAACCGGCTGAAGGTCCGCGTCGAAAAAGGTAAGCTCCGCTGCTTCGTGAACGACGAGCTGGTGATCGAGGCCGCGGAGGACGCCTTCGCGAAGGGCCGCATCGGACTGGCCAAGTTCCGCAACACCGGCGCGGAGTTTCGCCGCTTCGCCGTCGGCAAGGAACTGCCCGGCGAGCGCCCAGCGGACGACGTGCGGTCGAAGCTCGCGGCCGCGATCGACAAACTGCCACCGCTGGCCGAGGCCCGCGAGGCGGCGCTCGCCGATCTGGCCAGCGCCGACAGCGAACCGGCCCAGGCCGCGCTGCTGGCCAAGGCCGCGGAGCTGGAAGCACGGGCCGCCGACCTGAAGCGCCTGGCGGCCGACGTGCGAACGGCTGCCATCGCCGCGGAGTTTACCAAAGTGGCCGGCGCGGAGGTGCAGCAAATCGATCTGCTGCGGGCCGCGCTCACGATCGCCCGGCTCGGCGACGAAGACCTCGACGTCGCGGCTTACGCGGCCTATGTGGACCGCATGGCGGCCGAGATCAAGCACAAGCTGCCCGCCAAGGCGACCGAGGCCGACAAGCTCGCGGCGCTGAACGAGTACTTGTTCAAGGACAACGGTTTTCACGGCAGTCGCACGGACTATTACCATCGGGCCAACAGTTTCTTGAGCCGTGTGATCGACGACCGCGAGGGGCTGCCGATCACGCTGTCGGTTCTGTATATCGAGCTCGGAGCGCGGCTGGGCCTGAAGTTCGAGGGCGTCGGCCTGCCGGCGCACTTCGTCGTGCGGCACGTGCCCGCGGAAGGCCCGCCGCAGCTCATCGATGTCTTCGAAGGCGGTCTGCGGCTGACTCGCGAGGAGGCGGAGAAGAAGATCGCCGCGCTCACGGGCGAGCCGCCGCTGGCCGAACATTTTGACGCGGTCACGCCGCGGCAGATTCTGATGCGGATTCTCTCCAACCTGATCGGCAACGCCCAGAATCCCCGGACCGGCCCCGACCGCGAGGCGCTGATCCGCTACGAGAGCCTGATGCTCGTGCTCGATCCGACGCTCGTCCGCGACCGCGGCATGCGGGCCGTCTGCCGCTGGGAGACCGGCCGCACGGCCGCCGCCGTTGCCGACCTGCAGGTGCTGCTCGACGCCAAACCCGCCGGCGTCGATCTGGACGAGCTGCAGAAAATGCAGGAATATTTCCGCACGAACAAGGCCCCGC
>DASRJB010000264.1:0-10306 GCA_035649715.1 Pirellulaceae bacterium | reverse complement strand
TGGCTCCGGTTGCGAAATCACGCTATTCGCCCGGCAGCCAGCCGCGACCAACGCGACCACTGCAGCCACACGAAATCGTTCTAACGTCCTCACAGCGCCACCGTGACCGTCTTGGTCTCGGTGTAGGCTTTGAGGCCTTCTTCGCCTAGCTCGCGGCCCATGCCGGACATCTTGTAGCCGCCGAAGGGCGCGGCGGCGTCGAAGACGTCGTAGCAGTTGATCCAGACGGTGCCGGCGCGGAGTTTCGCGGCCAGGGCGTGGGCCTTGGCGATGTCGCGGGTCCAGACGGCGGCGGCCAGGCCGTACGTCGTGTTGTTGGCCCGGGCCGCGATCTCGTCCAGCGACTTGAACTTCAGCACCGACATCACCGGGCCAAAGATCTCGTCCTTGGCAATCGCCATCTCGTCTTTCACGTCCACAAACAGCGTCGGCTCGATGTAGTAACCGCGGTCGCCAAACCGCTTGCCGCCGGTGAGGCACTTGGCGCCTTCTTTGTTCCCCAGGTCGATGTAGTGCATGACCTTGTCGAACTGGGCCTTATCCACCTGCGGGCCTTGCTCGGTCTCGGGGTCGAGCGGGTCGCCCAGCTTGCGGCCCTTGTTCATTCCCGCCAGCCGATCGACGAACGTGTCATAGACCTTCTCCTCGACGAACAGCCGGCTGCCGGCGCAGCAGCACTGGCCTTGGTTGAAGTAGAGGCCGAAGTGGGCTCCCGCGATCGCCGCGTCGATGTCGGCGTCGGAGAAGACGATGTTCGGGCTCTTTCCGCCCAACTCGAACGTGATTCGCTTCAGCGTCGGCGCGGCGTCGCGCATGATGATCTGCGCCGTTTCGCCGCTTCCGGTGAAGGCAATCTTGTCGATCCCCGGATGCTTGACGATCGCCCCGCCGGCGGTCGGCCCGTAGCCGGGGACGACGTTGATGACGCCGTCGGGAATGCCGGCTTTCTGGGCCAGGCGGGCCATGCGAAGGCAGGTCAGCGGCGTCTGCTCGGCCGGCTTCATCACGATCGTGCAGCCGGCGGCCAGGGCCGGCCCCCACTTCCAGGCCACCATCAGCATGGGGAAGTTCCAGGGGATGATCTGCCCGACGACGCCCACCGGCTCTTTCCGCGTGTAGGTGAAGTAGTTGCCGCGGACAGGGATCGTCTGGCCGTGGATCTTGTCGGCGTAGCCGGCGTAGTAGCGCAAGGCATCGATCGTCAGCGGCAGGTCGGCCGCTTTGCTGTCGCGGATCGGCTTGCCGTTGTCGAGCGATTCCAGCGCGGCGAGCTCCGCCGCCTCTTCCTCGATCAGGTCCGCCAGCTTGTTGATCAGCCGGCCGCGGTCGCGGGCATCGAGCTTGCTCCACTCGCCGCCGTCGAACTGCTTGCGGGCGGCTTTCACGGCCAGATCGACATCCGCCGCGTCTCCCTCGGCGACTTCGGCGATGACTTCCTCGTTCGCCGGGTCGAGCGTCTGAAACGTCTTGCCGCTCTGGGAGGGAACCCACTGCCCGCCGATGAAGCACTGGGTCTGGTGAATACGCGGGCGAGGCGTGGTCGGTTTCGCAGAGGCAACAGCCGTGGCCATGAGAATGCTCCAGGGAGAGTAGAAGAAGCCAATTGAATTTTATCGCTCGGGCTCGAAAAGGGACAAGCGCCTTAGGCGATGGTGACCAAGACCCGACGGCAACGGTCTTCGATTCAACGCCAAGCCGCGAAGAGGCAAAGCTCGCAAAGTGGATCGAAGAGCTGGATTGCGGTCGGGAGTCCCCTGTCGTGCAAAGGCGGCCCGCGATAGGCTGTTTTTTCGCAAGGAAATTCGCAATGCCCACCCCCCGCGCATTCCGTTTGCCCTTCGGGGTTGCCTTACTCGTTATTTGTGCGGGCTGCCCTTCCCCGCTGCCGCCTGCGCCGGTGGGCGGAGGGGGAGCTGGCGGAGGTGTGGCAACCGATGGCGGGTCCAGCACGTCGACCGGCGGCGAGGCGGCTGTGGCGGACAGCGCCGATGCGGTCGAGGCGCTGAAAGCTGCCGGGGCGAGACTGAATCCGGATGCTGCGGGCAACGTGATCGAAGTGGTTCTCGACGCCGACACCGGCAGCGACGAGCAGCTGACGCACCTCAAGGGCCTGCCCAACGTGCGCGTGTTGGCGGCCGAGGCGCGCGGCGTCACCGACAAGGGACTCGCCGAGCTCAAGGGGCATCCCAACCTGCGGAACCTGAAGCTCGAGCGAGCGCTCGTCACCAACGGCGGAATGGCGCTGCTCCGGGACATTCCCAAGCTGGAGGACCTCGACCTCAAGCGGACCGACATCACCGCCGCAGGCTATCAGCACGTCGGCCAGATCAAGACGCTCAAGCGGCTGCGGGCCGTCTATACGGCGTTCGACGACGCCTGCTGCGAAGGGATCAAGGACCTGCACAACCTGGAGCTGATCGATCTGCAAGACTGCAAATACGTCACCGACAAGGGCCTGGCGGTGCTCCAGGGAATGCCCAAGCTCCGCAACGTGCGGCTCTATGGCGATCCGGGAATCAATGACAAGGTGCTGGGCTACCTCGCGGACGCCAAGGATCTGAAGGTCCTGTCGCTGCACCAGTCGGCCGTCACCGAGGCCGGGCTGGAGAAGATCTCGAAGTTGAAGAACCTGGAAGAGCTGCTGCTCTATGGAGCGAAGCACATCAACGACGCTGCCGTGGCCAAGATCGGCGGCCACTCGAAGCTCAAAGTGCTGGAGCTGCGCGAGACGCCGATCTCCAGCCTGGCGATCTCGTACCTCAAGGACCTGAAGGACCTGCGCGAGCTGGATCTATCGCAAACGGCCAGCGTCGGCGACGAGGGCCTGGAGCATCTGCAGGGGCTGACGAACCTGGAAAGCCTCAACCTGTGGTCGTGCCAGTTGACCGATGCAGGGCTGGCTCACGTCGCGAAGCTGAAAAAGCTGAAAACGCTCAACCTCGACAACTGCTACGTCACCGACGAAGGCCTGAAGCACATCCTGGAGCTGCCCGAGCTCGAAGACCTCAATCTTTCGCACACGAAGATCACGGACGCCGGCCTCGCGCAGCTCAAGAGCCTGAAGAAGTTGACCACGCTCGACGTCTCGGCCGTGCCCACGATCTCCGAGGAGGCGGTCGAAACGCTGAAGAAAGAGCTGCCGAAGCTGGAAGACGTGCGGCTGTAGTGAGGTGGGGCAGACATTCTTGTCTGCCATGTCTTCTCTGGCAGACAGGAATGTCTGCCCCACTCAATAGTGCCACAGCCCTCAACTTCGCCGCTCGACTGGTCCGCGACCGAGATCGCGCAGCGGATCGCAGGGCGGCAAGTCTCGGCGACCGAGGTTGCCAAGGCCTTTATCGCCCGGATCGAGGAGGTTAATCCTGCGCTCAACGCGGTCGTCATCCCGCGGTTCGAACAAGCTCTAGCTGAAGCCGCGGCAGCCGACCAGCAGCAGGCCCGCGGCCAGCCGCTCGGCCCGCTGCACGGCGTGCCGATGACGGTCAAAGAGTGCTTTCACGTCGCCGGCACCAAGGCCACGATCGGACTTTCCCGGGCCGACTACCAGCAGCCCGCAACCGAAGACGGCGTGATGGTGGCCCGTCTGCGGCGGGCCGGGGCGATCATCCTCGGCAAGACCAACCTGCCGCAGTTGATGATCTGGCACGAGTGCGACAATCCGGTGTACGGCCGCACGAACAATCCCTGGGACCTGTCCCGCACTCCTGGCGGCAGCACCGGCGGCGAAGCGGCCATCATCGCCGCCCGCGGCTCGCCGCTGGGTCTGGGCAACGACCTGGGCGGCAGCATCCGCGTGCCCTGCCACTTTTGCGGAATCCACGGCTTCAAGCCGACGTCGTTCCGCCTGACCCGGAAGGGCACGCGGCACACGCTGCACGGATTCGAGGCCATCGTGACGCAGCCCGGACCGATGGCCCGGCAAGTCGCCGACCTGTGGCTGATGTTGCAAGTGCTGGCCGATAACTCCAACGGCGACAACCCGCCGGATGTGCCGCCGGCTCAGCTCGGCGATCCGTCGCAGATCGATGTCGCCGCTCTCCGCGTCGCGGTCTGGACCGACGACCGGGTCTTTCCGCCTTCGGCCGCCGTGCAGCGTGCCGTCCGTGAAGCGGCCGCAGCGCTGGCCGCGCGGGGCGCGACGATTGTCGAGCTCAACCCGGCGGAGATGTGCGCCCCGCTGTCGATGGACGAAATGTTCGCGACCTATTGCAGCTTGATCGGCTCCGACGGCGGCGCCGGCGCGCGGCGACTGGCAGCCGACAGCAAGCTCGATTGGCGCGTGGCCCGACTGATCTGGCTGGCCGGCCTCGGGCCGGTGCGGCGCAGCGCCGTGCTCAGCTCGCTCAAGCTCACGGGCCAGAAGTGGATGGCCAGACTCGTCAGTGCCGCCCGGCCGGTCTCGGCGGACCAGTTTTGGCAACTCAGCTTTCAAAGGCTTGAGTTCGCTGCGCGATTCACGGAAAGGCTGCGCAGCCGTGGAATCGATGCGATCCTCTGTCCGCCGCACGCTCTGCCGGCCACGCCGCACCTCGCGGGGTTCGATTTGATCGCCGCAGCGAGCTACTCGATGCTGTTCAATTTCATCGGCTTTCCGGCCGGAGTCGTCTCGACGACCCGCGTGCGGCCCGATGAGGCAGCCGGCCGATGGAACGATCGCGATGTGGTCCTGCGGCAGGCGGCGGCCACCGACGAGGGGAGCGCGGGCTTGCCCATTGGCGTGCAGGTGGCCGCCTTGCCGTGGCGAGATGACATCGTCTTGGCCGTGATGGGAGCGATCGAGACTTCGCTACGAACGAAGCAAGACTGGCCCATCCACGAGCTGGCCGTCACAAAGGCGTGAGGCAATGGCTCGATATTGCGTCTAGACAAGCCCATACTGGGGGTATTGGGTCGGCGGCAGGCAGATTTCTCCCGGCACAGTTGTAACGGGCGAGCTCATTCCCTATGATGCTAGTGAGACTCAGTTTCATTTAGCCGCCCTCCCATGCCGGATCTGCTTCCCCTCCATCTGCTTGCTTGCGGCCAGCGCGCACGCATCGATCAGGTCCTGGGATGTCCCGATCACGTCCACCGCCTCCAGGAACTGGGCATGCGCATCGGCTGCTCGATAGAGATGGTCCAAGCCGGCAGCCCGTGCATTGTAAAACTCGACGGCAATCGGCTGGCGTTCCGCGACAACGAAATGCTGAGCGTGCTGGTGCGACTGGGAGAGTTGTCGTGACCTCCGTGGCCGATTTGCGCGTGGGTGCGCGGGCCACGGTGCTGCGGATCGAAGGCGTCGATGAAGTCAGCCTCCGCCTGATGGAGATGGGATTAACGCCTGGAGTTGACGTTGCCCTGCTTGGCGTTGCACCGCTGGGCGACCCGCTGGAGTTGGAAGTCCGCGGCTATCGACTGAGTCTCCGCAAAAAGGAAGCGGCCCGGGTTGAAGTGAACCTAGTGACGAATGACAAGTGACCAATGACCGCGTCACTCGCCGCGCCGCCCAAGCCGCTGACCGTCGCCCTGGTGGGCAATCCCAATACGGGTAAATCGACGCTGTTTAGCCGACTGGCCGGCGTGCGGCAGCGAGTGGGCAACTATCCGGGCGTGACTGTCGAAAAAAAGCTCGGACAGGCCGAGTTTCACGGGCAGCGCTTCACGCTGGTCGATCTGCCGGGAACGTACAGCCTCGCCCCGCGATCGCCCGACGAGATGGTCGCGGTCGATGTGCTGCTCGGCCGCTGTGATTCTGGCAGCGGGCTGCGCGGCGACGTGCCGCCGATCGATGTCGTGCTGTGCATCGTCGATGCCAGCAACCTGGAGCGGAATTTCTACCTGCTCAGCCAGGTGCTGGAGCTGGGACTGCCGACCGTTGTCGCGCTCAACATGGTCGATGTGGCCAAGGGCAAAGGGCTGACGCTCGATCTGAAAAAGCTGGCCGAGCGGCTGCCCGCGAAATTCGTACCCGTGCAAGCGAACAAAGGCGTCGGCGTCAGCGAGCTGAAGCAGGCGTTGGCCGCCGCCGCGAGCAAGCCGCCCGTGCCCGTGCCGAGCCCCTTTCCCGAAAAATTCGTGAGCGAAGTCGAGGCGCTGCACCAGCGGGCGGGCTGCAACGGCCATCCACGGCTGCCGCGGTATCTGGTCGAGCGGCTGCTGCTGGATACGACCGGCTACCTGGCAGCCGCTGGGCTGCCGGGAATCAGCCGTGAACTGCTCCAGGAAGTGCCGGCGGCCCGCGAGCGGCTGGCCGCGGCCGGTCTGGCGGTGCCCGCGGTTGAGGCCTTGGCCCGCTATCAGTGGGCATCTCAAGTGCTTTCCGGCATCGTGGCGCGACCCGCGCACAAGCCGGTGACGCTCAGCGACCGGATCGACCGCGTGCTGACGCACCGAGTGTGGGGCACGCTGGTCTTTGTGCTGCTGATGCTGCTGCTGTTTCAGGCCGTCTATTTCGTGCCGGACATGTCGGGCGCAAATTGGCTGCTCGAAAAGCTCATGGCGCTAGCCGCCAGCGCTGTGCGGGCGATCGTGCCCGCGGGAGCGCTGCAATCGCTGCTCACTACGGGCGTCATCGGCGGCGTCGGCGGCGTGGTCGTGTTCCTGCCGCAGATTCTGACTCTGTTCTTCTTCATCGCGCTGCTCGAAGACTGCGGCTACATGGCCCGCGCGGCGTACCTGATGGACAAGCTGATGTCGCGGATCGGCCTGTCGGGCAAGTCGTTCATTCCGCTGCTCTCATCGTTCGCGTGCGCCGTGCCGGGGATCATGGCAACCCGCGTGATCGAAAACCGCCGCGACCGGCTGGTGACGATCCTTGTCGCGCCGCTGATGAGCTGCAGCGCCCGCCTGCCGGTCTATACGCTCCTGATCGCCGCGTTCGTGCCCAACCTTACGATCGGCGCCGGCTGGTTCGCGCTGCCGTGGCTGCACGGACTGGTGATGTTTGCGATGTACTCGATCGGCATCGTCACCGGCATTGCGGCCGCCTGGATTTTCAAGAAGACGCTCTTTCGCGGAAGCACGCCGCCGTTCGTCATGGAACTGCCGAGCTACAAGCTGCCCGATGTGCGAGTCGTGCTGCACCGGATGCTGGAGCAGGGCTGGGCCTTCCTGTCGCGGGCGGGCACGCTGATTGTCGCCGTGTCGATCGTCGTTTGGGGCCTGGCCTACTGGCCGCACGACCGCTCACAGATCAGTCCCGTTTTGTTTGATAAGCAAGCCAACTTGCAGGCACAAATCGAAGCTGCGCCCGAAGACCAGCGCAAAGCGCTCAAAGTCAACCTGGCCACCGTCGAAAACCAGATCGCCGGCCAGTACCTTCAGCACAGCTTCCTGGGCCGGGCTGGCAAGCTGATCGAGCCGGCCGTCAAGCCGCTCGGCTGGGACTGGAGGATCGGCTGTGCGGCCATCGCCTCGTTCCCGGCCCGCGAAGTCGTCGTGGCGACCCTGGGCGTCATCTACAACCTGGGGGACGAGCAGGACGAAACGTCCGACGACCTGAAGCAGACCCTGAAGGATGCCACTTGGGATGGAACCAACCGGCCCGTATTTACGCTCCCCGTGGCCCTCTCCGTGATGGTGTTCTTCGCCCTCTGCGCCCAGTGCTCCTCGACGCTCGTCATCATGCGCCGCGAAACCGGCAGCTGGCGGTGGCCGGCATTTACCTTTGCCTACATGACCACTCTGGCCTATCTTGGAGCCCTGGCGACGTACAAAATCGGCACCTGGCTGTCAGGCTGATTCTCGCCGATCAACGTTTGAACGAAACCCGCGGGCGTTAACTGGGGTTTATAGAACGACGAAACGTCCCGCGGGTCGCGGTGCGTCCACATCCACCGGAGTGAAAGGAAGTCGGCAAACTTATGCGGCGTTTTTCCTTTGGCGCTTTGGCTGCGTGCTCAATTTCCTTGGCTGCCGGGGCTATGGCGGCTGAGGCGAGGCCGAACTCCGTGGGCAAGCAAATCGCCGCCTTCTCGCTCCAGGATTTTCGCGGCAAATCGTGGTCGCTGGATGACTTCAAGGCCAGCAAGGGGCTTGCCGTTGTCTTCCTAGGCACGGAATGTCCGATTGCGGGTCAGTACGGGGCTCGATTGCAGGCGTTGGCCGCCAAGTATGCCGACGCCGGAATCGCCTTCCTGGCCATCGATGCCAACCAGCAGGACTCGATCACGGAGCTCGCCCACTTTGCCCGGATTCACAAGCTGGATATTCCGGTTCTGAAGGACGCGGGCAACAAGGTTGCCGACCAGTTCGGGGCGCAGCGGACGCCAGAAGCTTTCCTCCTGGATGCCTCCCGAAAGGTCGTGTTTCAGGGGCGAATCGACGACCAGTTCACCTACGGCATTCAGCGGACGAAGGCCGAGAAGTCCTACCTGACCGACGCCATCGACCAGCTCGTGGCGGGCCAGCCGATTTCCGTGGCGTATGCCGAGCCGGTTGGCTGCCACATCGGCCGCGTGCTCGCGCCCCAGGCCGGCAGCGACGTGACCTACTCGAAGCAGATCGCCCGCATCCTGCAGGACAACTGCGTGAAGTGCCACCGGCCGGGCGAGATCGGGCCATTCTCGCTGACCAACTATGACGAGGTCGTCGGCTGGGCGGAAATGATCCGCGAAGTGGTCCAGGAGCAGCGGATGCCGCCGTGGCACGCCAATCCGCAGTTCGGGCACTTCTCAAACGACTCCCGCCTGAGCAATGCCGACAAAGAGGCGATCTACAAGTGGGTCGATGCCGGCGCTCCCGAAGGCGACAAGCGCGACCTTCCCCCGCCGAAGCAATATGTCGAAGGCTGGCAGATCGGCCAGCCGGACCAGGTGGTCTATATCTCCGAGAAGCCGTACAAGGTTCCGGCGACAGGCACGGTCCGGTATCAGTATTTCATCGTCGATCCGGGCTTCACCGAGGACAAGTGGATCAAAGCGGGCGAGTGCCGGCCGGGTAGCCGCGCGGTCGTGCACCACATCATCGTGGGCGTTGTGCCGCCGGGCTTCACGCCGGGCGGCGGGCGGGGGCCGGGCGAGGCGGGGTTTTCGGATTGGCTCGTGGCAACCGCGCCGGGGGCGCGGCCGATGATGCTGCCCGATGGGATGGCGAAGTTTGTCCCTGCCGGTTCGAAGCTCGTGTTCCAGGTGCACTACACGCCCAATGGCACTCCTCAGGAGGACCGTAGTTGCGTGGGCCTGATCTTCACCGACGGCAAGACGGTGAAGCAGAAGGTGGCGACCGACAAGGCCGCCAATCCGCGGTTCCTGATTCCGCCCGGCGCGGATAACCACAAGGTCGAGGCGAACCACGCCTTCGGCAATGACACGCTGGTGCTGGCCCTGTTTCCGCACATGCATCTGCGGGGCAAGGCTTTTCGCTATACCGCGATCTTTGCCGACGGCAAGCAGGAAGTGCTGCTCGACGTGCCGCATTACGACTTCAACTGGCAGAACTCCTATGTGCTGACCGAGCCGAAGCTGATGCCCAAGGGCTCGCGGATGTTCTGCGAGGCCTGGTTCGATAACTCGGAGGGGAACCTGGCCAATCCCGATCCGAAGGCGACCGTCCGCTGGGGGGACCAGACCTGGGAAGAGATGATGATCGGCTATTTCTCGTCCACGCCGGCCCAGCAAGACCGACAGGCCTCACCGGCGCAGACGCGGCGGACGCAGCAGTTCGTGGCCCTGGTGAAAGAAGGGAAGGCCGCGCTGTCGGACGCGCTGAAAGCTCAGGCCAAGGAGGCGCTGGCCTCGGACGCCAACTTGAACAAGTTCGGCCCCGAGCTGCGGAAGATCGCGCCGCAGCTGGACCGGCTGTGCTGGACGACGGTGGAAGGCGACAAGCTCGTGATTCGCCGCTGCGTGCAGGAGGAGAGCTTCACGCAGCAGGTCGGCGGCGCAGGCCGCAAGGTGGATGTGCGGATTACAAAGCTGGCGACCTATGCGGACGCGGCCGAGCCGGTCGTCAACCAGCAACTCGCTGCCGTCCGCGCGATCGACATGACGTTCATGGCCCGGGCCTTCGGCTCGAGCTTGCACATTCCCGTAAAGATCGATGGCGTCAGCGGAACGCTCAACTTCTGGAGCGCCGAGAAGGACGCCTTTCCGCCGGAGCTGGTCGCGCTGCTCACCGAGCTGGCCAGGTCGATGCAGTGAGCGGAAAATGGCCAGGCAGCCCGAAGACGAAGCGTTTCGGCCCGGGCAGCTTGGTACGCGTCACCTACTGGGTGCGATGACCGTCGTCTGCATCGTCGCGGGGCTGTCAGCCTGGCGGCTGCGGACGCTGCCTCCACAGCGGGCTGCAATTGTCACTGGCCATTGGCTCGCCGTGGCAGGTGTGGCCG
>DASRJB010000263.1:0-2100 GCA_035649715.1 Pirellulaceae bacterium | reverse complement strand
GACCCACCATAGCCGGTTGCCCAGCGGATCGACCTGGGCCGCGATGGGCGTCTCGTTTCCGCCGGTCGTTTCCATCAGACGCAGCGGCCCGGCCGCCGCCAGCTCCTTGGACAGTGGAAACTGCACCAGCGCATCGACTCGCTCTCGCGACCCGGCGCTGGCGCTCAAAGCCAGCGGGAGCTTGTCGGCCGCCAGTCCGCTGGTCACACAACCCAGGCCGATCAGTGCACAGGCAATGGACCGAAACATGTTGGCTGCTCCCGTAGCTAAAAACAGGCGCCCGGACCGCTGCGGCCGAAGCATAGGGCCTACTGTCGCCGCGCGGCGGCCGGAAAGGAAGAGCCGGTGCAATCGGATTAAGGCCACCGGGCACTTTGCGGGCGGCCGCATACCTCGGCGGGACCGGCATCCCAAGCGTGGGGGCCAAGCTACGGTTTCTCGTGATTTTCCGCGCCGCGCCTGCCTCGGGCGGCGGCCAGGCTCCTCTTGCCGGCATCCATCGATGGAGTGCTCGCAGCGACTACAACAGGGCACGTGGCTCCTCCGCGAATGCCTGCCGGCCGACGTAGCGCCGCGGACGATCGCCCTCCGCTCGTTTCCGTTCCTCGTCGGCCGGCTGCCCGCGTGCGCCCTGTGCATTCCCGCGGCCAACGTCTCGAAGGAGCACGCCCAGATCGTGCAGGAAGCGGGCCGGCTGTACGTTCACGATTTGGGCAGCACGAATGGGACGTTCGTGAACCAGCGCCGCGTGAGCGGCCGCGAGCCGCTGCACGACGGCGACACGCTGTATTTCGCCAGCGAGGCCTTTCGCCTGCAGCGGCAGGCCGACGACGCCCACCTGCGGACCGTGGCCGAGGGCTCGTTCGTGATCGTCGAATCGCTGTGCCAGTTCGACCGGCTGATGAGCGAGCGGGCCGTCGTTCCGCACTTCCAGCCGATCGTGCAGCTGGCCGGCGGCCTGGTCATCGGCTACGAGATGCTGGCCCGCGGCAGCCTGTCCGGGCTGGAAGGTCCCGGGGCCATGTTCCAGGCGGCGCAGCGGCTCGGGCAGGAAGTCGCGCTCAGCAAGCTGCTCCGCCGCGAGGGCGTGCTCGCCGGCCGCAAGCTGCCCGGCCGCCCGCGGCTGTACCTCAATACGCACCCGGCGGAAATCGCCGCGCCGGATTTGCTGCCGTCGCTGAAGGAAATCCGCCAGCTCGCGCCCGACCAGCCGATGACGATCGAAGTCCACGAGGCGGCAGTGGCGCAAATCGACGACCTGCTGCAGCTGCGGGAATCCTGCCGCGGCCTGGGTATGCAGCTCGCCTACGACGACTTCGGCGCGGGCCAGGCGCGGCTCGACGAGTTGGCCCGCGTGGCCCCCGACTGCGTGAAATTCGACATGCGATTGATCCGCGACCTGCACCAGGCCCCGGCCGAGCGGCGGCTGGTCACCGAGCGGCTGGTCTCGCTGGTCCGCGAGCTGGGCATCGTGCCGCTGGCCGAAGGCGTGGAAAACCAGGCCGAGGCCGACGCCTGCCGCCAGATTGGCTTCGAGCTGGGCCAGGGCTACTTCTTCGGACGACCCGCGCCTCTGTCGAGCTTGCAAGCCGCCTGCGGCATCGGCTAGTTTGAATGAGTCGTCGAATTCAAGGAGCGGAACATGTCCGCAGTTCTCTGTATCGCGCTCTTGGCTGCCAGCCCCCAGGAGCGCGGCGAATTGGCCAACTTTATCGCCGGCGTCGAGCGGACACCGCTCCTGGCGAACGGCAATCCACGGAAGCGCGTGGGACGCGAGGCCGGCGAAGTCGTGTGGCTGCACCTGGAGGGCATGACGCTCGCGGCGGACGATTTTCGCCTGATCGGCTCCTTGCCGTCGCTGCGGCGGCTGAGCCTGCTCCGCACCAACACCACCGACAAGGACCTGGTTCACCTCCGCGGGCTGTCGAAGCTCGAGGCGATCGTGCTTTCCAGCACGGAGGTGAGCGACAAGGCGATCGACGAGCTGACGGGGCTGCCGGCCCTGCGCACTTGCTGCCTGGGCAACGTGCTCATCACGCCTGCGGGCATCGCGCAGCTCAAGGCGCACTTCCCGAAGCTGAGCCTGGGATATTCCGAACG
>DASRJB010000262.1:0-2606 GCA_035649715.1 Pirellulaceae bacterium | reverse complement strand
TTCCCGGCCTGACGGTCGGCAAGCGCGCCCAGACCGACTATGTAGGCTCGGCGGGCAACTTGACCAACGGCTCGGACGGTCCCGTGACGCAATCTCGCAATACGGGCATTCCCAGAGTGCGGATGGAAATGGTGACCGACGGAACCTCCAACACGCTTTTCGCCGGCGAGGGCTGCCAGGCCATCCAGTGGTATCGTTCGGCGACTCCCACGCCCGAACGAGATTGGCATCGCGGCGGGTACACGGTCGGCTGGGCCTCCGGCAGCAACTCGCACTGGTGGAATCGCCGCGGCGCGTTTCCGCCGCTCAAGGACTTCTATTCGACGTCCACGAACAGCTACATCTTGATCATGCGCAGCTTCGGCTCCGCGCATCCAGGAGGCATTAACGCGGTCCTGGGCGACGGCTCGGTGCGAACGATCAGCTACACGGTCAATCCGCAAACATTTATCAACCTTTGCGTCCGCAACGACGGCGAAACGCTGGGCGACTATTAGTTCCGCATTCTGCATTCTGATCTCTGCATTCTGAATTTCGCCGCCCGGTGGTATGATGCTGCTTGATCATGAGCAGTGCGCCATCGGCAATGACGGTTCAGCAAGCCCGCGAGACGCTGCGCGCGGCCCGGCTGCGGAGCACGACTTCGCGGGTGGCGGTGCTGCAGCACGTGGCGGCGGCCGGCAAGCCGGTCAGCCATGCGGAAGCGGCCGACACCCTGGTGCCGCAGGGTTTCGACAAATCGACGATCTACCGCTGCCTCGTGGAGCTGGCCGACGCGGGGCTGCTCGGCCGCCTCGACGCCGGCGACCACGCCTGGCGGTTCGAATTGCGGCAGGCCGGGGTGCAGCATTCCACCAGCGAGCACCCGCACTTCGTCTGCGTCGATTGCGGCAAGGTCACCTGCCTGCCCGACGTGGACGTCAAGATCTCGACCACCAAGGGCGCCAAAAGCGGCCCCCTCGGCGACGTCACCGAGGTCTACCTCAAGGGGCACTGCAAGGAGTGCCTGTAGGTCCCCAAAGCCGCGACCAGTGGTCGCGGTCTGCCAGTGCACCGCGACCACTGGTCGCGGCTTTGAGAGGCCGGGCCGCCGCTACGGGTACCTTTCCAAAAACTGCCGCCAGCCGTCGGATGTTTTCTGGTCCAGCACCGCCGACTTGCCGGCGGGAACGATCTCCAGCGAGCGCCGCGCGCTGTCCAACCGCAGCAGCACCTCGCGATCGCCCTCGGCAAAGCGGACCAGCCGCGTGCCGCTCGCGGGCTCTGGCGGAGGCGCGCTCCAGTCGAAGCTGGCGTCGTCCAGCAGCGCCGCGCGGGCGTTGAGCAGGCCCGGCGCTCGGCTGATGTCGATCCGCCGCGAGATCGCCAGGTCGCCGGCCGCCGGATCGAGCTCGACGATCTCGACCGTCTGGGCGGTGCGGATCAACGTCGCCGCTTCGCTGCCGTAGAAGGCCAGGCAGCGCTCGCCGCGGCGGTAGTTCCACCACCAGGCAAACGTCGCCGCGACCACCGCCAGGGCGAACATCGACAGCACCGCCAGTTTTCCGCGATCGAGCATGAAGTACGTCGTAGCCGAACTCGCCAGAGTTCGATAGCGCCCGCGAGACCGAATTCTGGCGAATTCGGCTACGATGCGAATTCGGCTACGATGCGAATTCGGCGAGAGCAGTCAGGAGCGAACTCATGATCGACTACGTCCGGCAGGTCCTCGCGGCCCAGTTCGAGGCGGGCCTGTGCATGCTCCACCAGTGCGTCCAGAAGTGCCAGCCGCAACTCTGGGAGGGCAAGATCGCCGGCATCACGTTCCGGCAGGTGGCCTATCACACGCTGTTCTTCGTGGACCTCTACCTGTCGCCGAGCGAGCAGGCGTTCGTGCTCCGCGACCTGCACGCGACGGGCGGCGACGAGCGCGAGCCGCGGTTCACCCCCGGCCTGCCGCAGGACGAGACGCTGGCCTACGTCAGCCTCTGCCGGCAGAAGGCGGCCCAGGCCCTCGCCGCCGAGACGCAAGAGTCGCTCGCCGGGCCGTCCGGGTTCTCCTGGTATCCGCTCTCTCGCGGCGAACTGCACCTGATCAGCCTCCGCCACATCCAGCACCACACCGGCCAGCTCAGCGCCTACCTGCGGCGCTGCGACCCGCTCCTGGCCGACCGCTCCGCCCTCCGCTGGGTCGGCAGCGGCTGGCGGTCGTAGCCGACGCTGCCAGCGTCGGAGGCAGTGGGGTGCAGCAGCGAAGCGCCCGGCGCCATGGGGCGGCTGCCGCGTGAAACGGCGCCTGGCGATCACGAGAGATTGCAAATTGCAAATTGAGAAATGCAAAAGGCAAAGTGGAAACTGGGATTCCCATCAGTCCCATCGCGTAGGGTGGGCTGTGCCCACCGCGGCGCTGTGGTGGGCATAGCCCACCCTACTTGCTGCGTGGGGCTCACCCTAGAACCAGCCTCCCCGCGGGGGCAGGGGGCCGTCTTCGGGGTCGAAGACGAAGAGGGTGGGGAGGCCCTTGCGCTGGGCTTCGCGGCATTCTTCGAGGCGGAGCATGTGCAGGCGGCGGCGCTCGGCCTTCTCGGCGGCCTCGCGGTGGGCTCGCTGCTGCGGGGTTTCTTTAG
>DASRJB010000261.1:0-2299 GCA_035649715.1 Pirellulaceae bacterium | reverse complement strand
AGGGCCGGCCCTTCGGTGAACTCGCCCTCGTTCCAGAGCATTTCCAGCTTGGAGCTGGCCGGGACGAATTTTTCTTGGGCGGTGGGCCGAAACTCGGCCGGCCTGCTCTCCGGCGCATCCTTAACCAAGGCGAGCACGCAGCGCAGGCCGAACGCGTCATCGCTCGCCCCGGCAGGCGCTTCGAGCCGCGAATCGCTGGTCAAGAATTTCGCCGAGTCCTTCCAGCTCCCGCCGCGCAGGACGCCGGATTCGGTCCATTCCCATTGGTAGCCGTGCATGTCGTACAGGCCCCAGGGATTGGGCTTCTTCGCGCCCACGGGCGGGTCATTTCCCTTGGCGTTGCCGGTGAACCAGGCGTAATCGCCGAGCTGCGCCGGATCGTCGCCGAAGGAGTACTTCGTCTTCGTGCCGGCGCGGGCGGCATACTCCCATTCGGCTTCGGTCGGCAACCGGATCAATTGGCCCTGGTCGATCAAACCGGCCCTCCGCATCAGGTCGGTTGACCGGACGCAGAACCTTTTTGCCTCGGACAGCCTCATCCTGTCCACGGAATTCCGCGGGCCCAGCCAGCGGCTGGGGTTGTCGCTCATCACCGCTGCCCAGAGATCCTGCGGCACTTCGTACTTGCCGATCGAGTAGGGCTTGAGGTTGCTCCCTTCGATTTTGATCGCGACGAATTCCTCCTTGAACATCTTGAGCAGCTTGAGCTGCTCGGGCGACGGGTCGGCGGAGAGCAGTGCGAGCAGAATGAGCGTGGGCATAGCAGCGGACCGGTGTGTCGGTAAGTCGGTCGGTCGGTAAGTCAGTAGGTCGGTTATTGAGTCAACCGGCTGACCGTCCAACCGATCGACCGATCAACCGACTCACCGCGCAGCGGCCACCGACGCCCCGTTCAGGTTGCCCTTGCGGAAGGCTTCGGCCATCGCCATGGGGACTTGCGATTCGGCCTCCACCAGCCGCGAGCGGTTCTCGGCGACTTTGGCCTTCATCTCCTGCTCCGCGGCGACGGCTTCGGCCCGCCGCTGCTCGGCCAGGGCGCGGGCCACGCGGGTGTCGGCCTCGGCGGCGTCGGCCTGCAATCGTGCGCCGATGTTCTGGCCGATGTCGATCTTGGCGATGTCGATCGAGACGATCTCGAACGCGGTCTGGGCGTCGAGGCCGCGGTCGAGCAGGATTCGCGAGATGTTGTTCGGGTTGGCGAGCACGTCCTTGTGGGTCTTCGAGGAGCCGATCGAGGTGACGATGCCCTGGCCGACACGGGCGATGATGGTTTCCTCGGTCGCGCCGCCGATGAGCTGTGCCAGATTCGTGCGGACGGTCACGCGGGCCTTGACCAGCAGCTCGATGCCGTCGCGGGCCACCGCGCTCAAGGTCGGCTTGCCGCTGCGCGAATCGGGGCAGTCGATGATCTTGGGCATGACGCTCGTCCGCACGGCGTCGAGCACGTCGCGGCCGGCCAGGTCGATCGCCGCGGCCCGGTCGAAGTCGAGGTCGATGCCCGCCCGGTGGGCGGAGATGATCGCCAGGATGACGTTGGTCACGTTGCCGTTGGCCAGGTAGTGCGCTTCCAGCCGCTTCGTGCTGATGCCGCTCGTGCGGTTGATGTCCAGGCCCGCCTGGGCCGCCATGATCTTGGCCTGCACGATGATCCGCGAATTCACCTGGCGGAAGCCCATGCCGATCAGGGCGAGCATGCTCACGTCGGCGCTGGACATGTAGGCCTGGAACCAGAGCTTCCCATAAGCGGCGAAGGCGATGGCCGCGATCAGCAGGACGATCGCCGCGATGCCGGCGATACCCAGCACCAGGATGATGCCAAAATTGCCCATGTGCCGCCCCCCGTGTGTTACTCTTCGATGGAACCTGACGAGATGATAGACGATTCCGGCGGCGGGGAATAGCGGAAGGAGGCGAGGAGCGAGGACGAGCGGGTGATTGCAAACTGCAACTGGAAATTGCAAAGTGCAAATTGGGACGCAGCCGGAATTCGTCCCTCAATTTGCACTTTGCATTTTGCAATTCTCAATTTGCAAGCTCCGACTCGATCCACCCCCCGCCCAGCACCCGCTCGCCCTCGTACAGCACGACCGCCTGGCCGGGGGCGACGCCGTGGCGGGGCTCGTCGAAGGCGACGCGCAGCCGGCCGGCGGGCAGCGTTTCCGCGGTCGCGGCTGCGGGCGGGCTGTTGTAGCGGAT
Source organism: Pirellulaceae bacterium (assembly GCA_035649715.1). GTDB lineage: Bacteria > Planctomycetota > Planctomycetia > Pirellulales > Pirellulaceae > CAYLLN01. The sequence continues at coordinate 103 of DASRJB010000261.1, read as the reverse complement.
CTTGGCTGTGCAGCGGAATTCGCCGGCGGGCTCTTCGGCCAGCCAATTGCAGCGGGCGGCTACCAGATCGCGGCAGGCCAGCTCCTCCTGCCGGCCGATGACC
>DASRJB010000260.1:0-4936 GCA_035649715.1 Pirellulaceae bacterium | reverse complement strand
TCGATGCGGCGGATCGTCAGCGTCAATGGCGACACGGTCACGGTGCAGCCCGGCGTCGTGCTGGGGCAGCTCAATCGCTACCTCGCGGCGTTCGGCCGGCAGTTCGGCCCCGATCCGGCGACCGGCGGCGTGACCACGATGGGCAGCGTGCTGGCCCTCGACAATTCCGGCAGCAACTGGCTGCGGTACGGCTCCGCCCGGCGGCACGTGGTGAGCATGCAGGTCGTCTTCGCCGACGGCGAGACCATGGAAGTCGGCCGCCATCCCGTCACCGACGATCCGCACAAGGACCCGCTGCCGCGGCGGCGCGACCTGGTCCGCCGCCTCGCCGAATTGATCGAGCGGGAGCGACCGCTGATCGAGGCGCACCGCCCCAAGGCCTGGGTCAATCGCTGCGGCTATCACCTCTATGACGTGCTGCAGGACGGCCACTTGGACCTGGCCCGCCTGCTCGTCGGCAGCGAAGGGACGCTGGCCTTGATTGCCCAGGCGACGCTCCGCACCGTGCCGATTCCCAAGTGCCGCGGCGTCGCCCTGCTCTTCTTCGATCGGCTGGAAGCGGCGGCCGTCGCTGCAACCGAGGCTCAGTCGCTGGGCCTTGCGGCGTGCGACCTTATCGATCGCCGCATCCTCTCGCTGGCCCGCGACCTCGACGACCGCTACGCCCGCGCGATCCCGCGCGAAGCCGAAGCGATGCTGATAGTCGAGCAACAGGCCGACGAAGAGCGGGACGTAATCGACGGACTGCAGCAGGCTGTCATCCGCTGGCAGCGCCGGCAGCGGCTGGCCTTCGGCTTTCACATGGCCCTGGCCCCCGATGAGTTCGACGCCTTCCGCCGCCTGGCCCGCCGCGTTTCGCCGACGCTCTATCGCGTGCAAGGCGCCGAGCGGCCGACGCCGTTCGTCGAGGACATCGCCGTGCCTCCCGCCGCGCTGCCCGACTTCCTCGTGCGGCTGCAAAACGTCCTCAAGGCCCACGACGCGACGGCCTCGTTCTTTGCCCACGCGGGCCACGGACAATTGCACGTCCGGCCGTTCCTGAAGCTGGCCGACGCCGGCGACGTTTCCAAAATGCAGGCGATCGCCGAAGAGCTGTACGAGGAAGTCCTCAAGGTCGGCGGCACAATCAGTGGCGAGCACGGCAGCGGACTCAGCCGCACCTGGTTCCTGCGCAAACAATTCGGCCCGCTGTACGACGTCTTTCGCGAAGTGAAGCGGATTTTCGATCCGCACAGCCTGCTCAACCCCGGCAAGGTGATCGCCGACGTGCCGCAGCCGCTGACAAAGAACCTGCGGCTGTCGGAGCCGCTGGCCCTCATGACCGAGACTACAGCAGCGACTGAAGCCGCCGAACCGGAAGAAGACATCAAGCCACTCGAGCTGCAGCTCATCTGGGACGGCCGGCTGGCCGCCGAGGCAAATCTCTGCAACGGCTGCGGCCGCTGCCGGACGCAGTCGCCCGAAGCCCGCATGTGCCCGATCTTCCGGATCGCTCCTGCGGAAGAGGCTTCGCCGCGAGCCAAGGCTAACGTCATGCGGGGCATTATTTCGGGCCAGCTCGATCCGGCGCTCCTGGAAAAGGACGAGCTGAAGGAAATCGCCGACCTGTGCGTCAATTGCCACCAGTGCCGCCTGGAATGCCCCGCGGCCGTCGATATTCCCAAGCTGATGATCGAAGCCAAAGCCCAGTTCGTCGCCGCCAATGGCCTGGGGACGGCCGACTGGGTGCTGACGCGGCTGGATCGCATCGCCGCCTGGTCGTCGCGGCTGGCGACCGTCGCGAACTACGCCCTGCACACGCGCTGGACGCGGTGGCTGCTGGAGAAAGGCGTCGGCATCGCCCAGGGCCGCAAGCTGCCGCGGGTCTCACCGCAGAGCTTCCTCCGCTGGGCGGAGCGCCGGCGGTTGACACGGCCGGCCCGCCGCAGCGGCGGCAAGGTCGTCTATTTCGTCGATCTGTACGCCAACTGGTACGACGTCTCGCTGGCCGAGGCCCTCGTGGCCGTGATGGAGCACAATAACATCGCCGTGTATGTCCATCCCGACCAGGAGCCCTCGGGGATGAACCGCATCGCCGTGGGCGACGTCGAGCGGGCCCGCCGTACGGCCGCCCGCAACGTCCGCCTGCTGGCCGACGCCGTGCGGCAGGGCTATGAGATCGTCTGCACCGAGCCGAGCGCCGCCCTCTGCCTGACGCACGAATATCCCGACCTGCTCGACGACGACGACGTGAAGCTCGTCGCCACCCATACGCACGAGGCCTGCACCTACCTCTGGCGGCTGCACGAGGCCGGCAAGCTGGAGCTGAACTTTCAGCCGCTGAACCTGAATTTCGGCTATCATCTGCCCTGCCACCTGCGGGCCCTGGAGGTCGGCTCGCCGGGCGAGCAGCTGCTAAAGCTGATCAAGGGCGTGACGGTGCGGCGGATCGAGCGCGGGTGCAGCGGCATGGCGGGCACGTTTGGCCTGAAGCGCGAGAACTACCGCGCCAGCCTGCGGGCCGGCTGGGGCCTGATCCGGGCGATGCGCGATCCGGGCGTGCAACTGGGCACTACCGAGTGCAGCGCGTGCAAGATCCAGATGGAGCAAGGCACGACCAAGCCGACGATTCACCCGCTGAAGGTCCTCGCGATCGCCTATGGGTTGATGCCCGAGCTGCAAGAGCTACTGTCGGCGCGGAGCGGAGAACTCACTGTCACATAGGCGAGCCGAAGGCGAGCGGGGGGCGTGAGCCCCCTGAGGACTGCAATCAAACGATGAACGTCTCCGTCAAACTCTTCGCCGTCGCCCGCCAGCGGGCGGGCCGCGGCAACATCATCGTGGAGTTACCAGCGGGCGCGACGGTGCAGCAGCTTCGCGCGGCGCTGGCTGCACAGTGCCCGCCGCTGGCTGATCTCTTGAAACACAGCCGCGTGGCCGTTAACAGTGATTACGCTGGCGATGCGGCCGCCATCCCCGAATCGGCCGAGATCGCCCTGATTCCGCCCGTCAGCGGCGGCTGAATCTGACTGGGAGCCAAGCCATGCGAGACGCCATCGAGCTGCTGCCGCAAGTGACCATCTCTCGCCGCACGCTGCTGGGCTGGGCTGCCGGGGCGGCCGGCATGACCGTTCTTCCGCCGATCGGCGCTGAACTTGAGCTTCGCGCGCAGCAGCCGGCGGCCGGTGCGGCGCGGACGGAGCCGGTGCCGCTCAATCGCTTCTCCCGGATGGTGCAGGAATGGTTCGTCGACCAGGTGCGGGCCGCGGAAGACCGGATCAAGCAGCGGCTGGCGTCCGTGAAGACGAAGGCCGACGCCGAAGCCTATGTCCGCTCCGTCCAGGAGCGAATTCGCGAGTGCTTTGGTCCGGAGCCGGAGCGGACGCCGCTGAACGCCCGCGTCGCCGGCGCCATTGAGCGCGACGCCTATCGCATCGAGAAGATCATTTTCGAGAGCCGGCCGAATTTCCCGGTGACCGCCAACCTTTACATTCCCACCGGCCGCAAGTTTCCGCTGCCGGGCGTGGTGGGAAGCTGCGGACATTCGGCGACGGGCAAGGCGATCGAAGCCTATCAGAGCTTTGCCCAGGGGCTGGCCCGCCTGGGCTACGTGATGCTGATCTTCGACCCGATCGGCCAAGGTGAGCGGCTGCAGTACGTGGACGAAGACCTGAAGCCGCGGCGCGGGATCGGCGTCAGCGAGCACCTCCATGCGGGCAACCAACAGACGCTCGTCGGCGAGAGTTTTGCCGCCTGGCGGGCCTGGGACGGCATCCGTACCCTCGACTATCTGCTGACGCGGAAGGAGGTCGATCCCGCCCACGTCGGCGTCACCGGCAATTCCGGCGGCGGCACGATGAGCACGTGGCTGCTCGGCCTCGACCGCCGCTGGACGATGGGCGCGCCCGCCTGCTTCGTGACCACGTTTCGCCGCAATCTCGAGAACGAACTGCCACAGGACACCGAGCAGTGCCCGCCGCGGGCGATCGCGCTGGGCCTGGACCACGCCGATTTCCTCGCCGCGATGGCCCCCAAGCCGGTCATCATCCTGACCAAGGAGAAGGACTATTTCGATGTCCGCGGCTCCATCGAGACGTTTGCCCGCCTCAAGCATCTCTACACACTGCTCGGCAAGCCAGAGAACATCGCCCTGCACACCGGCCCGACCGAGCACGGCTATTCGCAGGAAAACCGCGAGGCGATGTACCGCTGGTTCAACCGCGTCACGGGCATTTCCGACGCCCAGAGCGAGCCGGCGCTTTCGATCGAAAAGGACGAAGTCCTGTGGTGTACGCCGCGCGGGCAGGTCGCTGAATCCAAACCGCGGACGGTGTTCTCGTTCACCGAGGAGAAGTCGAAGTCGCTGGCTGCTAAGCGGGGCGAAATCCGCGGCGAGGCCTTGAAAGCTGCCATCACCGACGTCCTCAAGTTGCCCACGCTGCCAGCCGAGCCGCCCGACTATCGCATTCTCCGTCCGCTGCGGGGGGCCCGAAATTATCCCCGCCGCTTTGCCACGACGTACGCCGTCGAGACCGAGCCGGGCATTCACGCGCTGGTGACGCGCTTGAGCGCAGTCTCGCACCTTTCGCGCCCGCCGCAGGACCCGCGGCCAGCGACGCTCTATGTGTCGCACCATTCGGCCGACATGGAGCTCCGCAGCGAGCTGCTGATCAAGGAGCTAATGACCGACGAGGACGCGCCGTTCTTTGCCTGCGACCTGCGCGGCATCGGCGAATCGCGGCCCGACACCTGCGGCAGCGACCAGTTCCAGAGCCCCTACGGCAGCGACTATTTCTATTCGGCATACTCGCTGATGCTGGGCCGGCCGTACGTCGGCCAGGAGACCCTGGATCTGCTCCGCGTGCTCGACTGGCTCGCCTCGCTGGGCCACCGCGAGGTGCACCCGGCCGCCAAGGGCTGGGGCGCGATCCCCGCGGCTTACGCCGCCGTCCTCCGG
>DASRJB010000259.1:0-5812 GCA_035649715.1 Pirellulaceae bacterium | reverse complement strand
ACACCTACAGCCGGGCCCACCTGCAGGAGACCGGCGCGCGGATCGCCAAGGTCCTCGACGCCCGGCTGAACCTGCCCACGCCCTCCCCGCGGATCCAGATTGGCCCGCGATCATAACAGTAGTCCTCACGCTCCGCGTGAGGCTGCCGCTCGCGGAGCGAGCGGCCTACTATTTGACACCGCCCGCCCGCGGGTGGTAATATAAACAAGTTGTTGACGAGTCGGTTCTGGCCCTGCCCGTTGGGGCGGTTGCCCGCTTTCGCCGCTCGCCTGTTTTGGCGTGCTGTCCTTTTGCGAAACGGGAGACTGCCATGATTGGTGGCATCGGCTACTGGGAACTGCTCCTCATCGCGTTTGTGGTGTTCCTGCTCTTCGGTCACCGACTGCCCAGCGTGATGGGCTCGGTGGGCGAGGGGATTCGGAGCTTCAAGCGCGCGATGTCCGGCCAGGATGAAGAGCCGGCAGCGAGCGATTCCTCGATTCACCGTTAGAACAATCCGCGTTTGGTTTCGAGCAGGTTCTGGCGCTGCCCAACTGGGCGGCGCCCGCTTTCGCCGCTCGCGTTTGCCCACCCGCCTTCCTTATTGAGCGAGAGCGACCATGTTTGGCATTGGACACTGGGAACTGCTGCTGATCGTGCTGGTGATCTTCATTCTCTTCGGCCATCGGCTGCCGGGCGTGATGCGCTCGCTGGGCCGCGGCGTGGTCGAGTTCAAGGAAGGGCTGGCCGGTACGCCCAAGGATGAGGCGGGCGACGAAAAGAAGGACGCCTAGCCGTTCTTCTGCCCGCGCTGCTTCGTTGGCCTGCGGTCACTTGCCGCGGCCCGGCGCGGGCGATCGTTCCCTCTCGCCCGGATTGCCCAGCCATGTTTGGACTCAGCTTTCAGGAACTGTTCCTAGTCGCGATCGTGGCGATCTTGCTGTTCGGCAAGAACCTGCCGGACGTGGCCAAGAAGTTCGGCGGCTTTTACCGCGACTTCCGCAAGGGGCTCGACGACTTGCGGTCGCAGGTGGATTTCACCGACACCTTCAACGCCGCTCCCAGCCGGCCGCGCCCGCGCCGCGTGGAATACGACGACACCGACGAAATCACCGCCCCCAAGTTCGAGCCGCCACCGGCCCCGCCGGAACAGACGAGCGACGCCGCCTGATTACGGCCGCTCAACCCGCCAGCGATTGGTCTGGACGACGCCGACCCGCGGGCTGTACTCCAGCGGGCCGATGACGTGTTGGACGACATCGACGTACGCGTGTTGGCTGTGCTCGGGCCGAGCCAGCTGCTCCTGAAAATGTTGGCGGACGGCGGCCTCGCCGCACACGACGCCGAACTCTTGCTCGATGACGGCGGGCGGGCGTACTCCGACGCCGTAGCCGACCGGGTTGCCGTCATAAACCCGCTGCACCAGCCAATCCTCGGCCGGCAGTTCTGAACCATCGGCCGCAAAGACCTGATAGTTGCAGCAGCAGCTCGGGCAGTCGCGAAACATCGGGGCCGACGTAAACGGGTACACGTCGCCCCACACCAGCGGCACCACAACGTTGGCCAACAGCAGCAGGCCGACCAGCAGCATTGGCACCCGCGACGTCGCGGCTTGGCCAGGCTGAGCTGATTCCGATCGTTGCGTCATGGCGTTCCCACTATACCGGAACCTCGGCTTGCCGCCCGCCGCGAAAGGCCCCTATAGTCGCAGAATGGACGAGCAGCCCTGGACGGCGGCATTGGGACTGGACGGGCTGGCGGAGCCCGACGACCAGGGCCTGTCGCTCGCCGAACTAAGCCAGGCCTACGCTGCCATTTTGAACAAGGGGGCCGACCCCTATCCCGAAGCGGCCGCCCCCGGTTCCGAGGCGGCGCTGGCTGAGCCGCTAGCATCCGTTGAGCCGCCCGCGGCCCTGCCTGCCGGCGACGACGCTGATTGCGAGATCACGCCGCGGACCATCCTGGAAGCGATGCTGTTTGTCGGTCACCCGACGGGAGAGCCGCTCTTGAGCGAGCGGATCGCGGCCCTGATGCGTGGAGTCCGGCCGGCGGAAGTCGACGACCTCGTGCGGGAGCTGAACGACGAATACCAGCGGTCGGGTGCGCCCTACCTGATCGCCTCGGTCGGGGCCGGCTATCAGCTGGCCCTCCGGCCCGAATTCAGCGGGCTGCGGGACGCCTTTTACGGCCGGATTCGCGAGGCCCGACTCTCGCAAAGTGCCATCGATGTGCTGGCCATCGTCGCCTATCACCAACCCATGACGCAGGCCCAGATCGACCAGCTGCGCGGCAAGCCCAGCGGCGGGATACTGAGTCAACTGGTTCGGCGCGACCTGCTGGTGCTGCAGCGCCCGGTTGAAGCCAAGGGCAAGCCGACCTATCGGACGACCGGCCGGTTTCTCGATTTGTTCGGCCTGGACGACCTCTCCGAACTCCCCCGGAGTCAGGAGATCGAGCGGAACTTGTGAGATGGGAAATCCGCAAGTTGTTCCTGCGCAATGACTTGCGTTAAGCGGACCCGCTATCCCATCATCCGGGTGGCGACAGGAGTGCGGGTTGCCGAAGAGATACTGACGCGGTGGTTGACGCCCTGTAGAATGGAACCCTGTTGGAAATGAAGCATGGGACGCTCGGTCCCTTGCCTCCCCCACAGGACATTCAGCAGTGGTAGCCAACTGGCCGCCGTGCTTCTTCCAGACTGAAACGCTTGGGCCGGGCTCGTCGAGCTCGCCCGGTCGGTATTACGCCGACCTCCTCTGCCCGTGCTGGTCCGCGATTTGCGACAGATTCAGCTAGGCGCAGTTTTGACATGAGGTGACCGCGAAATCTATGGTTCAAATCTTGCTGGTGCGGGCCTGTTCGACCGATTTCGACGAGCAGGGCCGGATCAAGGGTACGCTGGACATTCCGCTGAACGAAATCGGCCAGGGACAGGCCACCCAGCTGGTGGCTGATCTGCACAATACCGACATCGATATCCTGTACACGTCCCCCTGCCGCTCGGCGATCCAGACTGCCGAGGCCATCGCCGCCGATCACAAACTGCGGTCCAAATCGCTCGACGACTTGCAAAACCTCGATCACGGCCTGTGGCATGGCAAGCTGATCGACGAGGTCCGCGTCAGCCAGCCCAAGGTCTTCCGCCAGCTTCAGGACCGCCCCGAGACGGTCTGCCCGCCGCAGGGCGAAGCGGTCGGGGCCGCCCTGGAACGCGTCCGGACGCTGGTTGCCCGCTTGATCCGCAAACATCGCAAGGGCACAATCGCCCTGGTCGTCCCCGAGCCGCTGGCCAGCCTGGTCAGCTCCGCCCTGGGAGCCGAGTTGGGCGACCTCTGGAAGGCCGAGTGCAAGTGCGGCGGCTGGGAAATGATCGAAGTTCTGCCGGAGAAGGTAGCCCTGGCGAGCTAAGGCATGCCTACCTCGAAAACGGCCGAGCGAAAACCCAAGCGGGGCGTGCCCGAGGGACTCTGGATTCGCTGCCCCGGCTGCCGGGCGTCGATTTACCGCAAAGAGGCCGAGCGGCTGCTGAACGTTTGTCCGCAGTGCGAGTATCACTTCTACGTTTCCGCCCAGGAGCGGATTAAGCAGGTCCTGGACGACGGCACCTTCGAAGAATGGGACGCCCACTTGCAGCCGGCCGACCCGCTGAGCTTTGCCGACCAGAAGCCCTATAAGGAGCGGCTGGTCGCCGAACAGCAGCGGACGGGCCTGAACGACGCTGCCGTCACCGGCGGCGGCATGATCCGCGCCCGCCGCGTGGCATTCGCGGTCACTGATTCCGCGTTCATCATGGGCAGCATGGGCTCGGTGGTCGGCGAGCGGCTGGCCCGGCTGATCGAGCGGGCGACCGAGGAAAACCTGCCGCTGATCATCGTCAGCGGGTCCGGCGGCGGGGCGAGGATGCACGAAGGGATCCTGTCGCTGATGCAAATGGCCAAAGTGTCGGCCGCGCTGGCCCGCTACGACCGGGCCGGCGGCTTGTTCATCTCGGTCCTGACCAATCCGACGATGGGTGGCGTTGCCGCCAGCTTCGCCTCGCTGGGCGACCTGATCTTCGCCGAACCCAAGGCGCTGATCGGCTTTGCCGGCCCGCGGACCATCAAGGCCACGATCCGCCTGGAACTGCCCAAGGGCTTTCAGACCAGCGAGTTCCTGCTGTCGCACGGCTTCGTCGATCGCATCGTTGCGCGTTCGCGGCTGAAGAGCGAGATCGCCCGGGCGATCGACTATTGCGGCAAGTGAGGCGCCGGCTTAAGCAGCGCTTCCGGCGGCAGGCCGGTTGCCGCAACAACAACGGCCGACGCCTGCGCCACTTCGTTCAGCGCGTCGAGTGCGGCGCGGCGGGCCTGAAAAAAACTAGTTCGAGCCGTGACGATGCGAACGAGATCGACTTCGCGGGCCTGGAACTGAGCCTCGAGGCGCCTCAGCTCCTCCGGCGGTTGCGCGCCGGCCGCGGCGGGCGCTTCGGCGGCCAGCAGCAGCGCCCGCTCGTAACGATCCAGGGCCGCATAAGCGTCGAGCGTCGCGCGGCTGAGGAGTTGCTCCCAAACGGCATGCCGCTGTGTTAGCTCGGCGAGGCGCTGGCGGACCAGCGGCATCCCGCTGTTGAGGATTGGAATATCCATCTGGGCCCGCAGGCCCCAGTAGGTCGTGGGATCGTTCGAGCGCAGGTAGTACGGCCCGATGATCAAGTCTGGAACGCGGCTGGCGCGGGCCAGGCTCAGGTTCTCCTGCGCGGCTTCTACGTCGGAGGCCGCCGCCCAGACATCTGGCCGGCCTGAGGCCAGAGCCTGCGCGAGCAGTTGCTTGTCCGAAGTGGCCGGCAGCGCCATCTCGACCAGCGGCGTCCACGCGGCATGCTCGGCATCGACGGGCAGCCAGTGCCAGTCGGCCAGCCCGCCGGCGAGAGCCAGCGACGCTTGTGGCGGCACACCCAGGTGCCGACGCAGGTCGAGCAAGGCGGTTTCATAGTTGGCGGCGGCCAGCAGCGCCTGACGGCTAGCCGCGGCGCTGTCGAGTCGGAGGATCGCGACATCGACACCGGCAGCTTCGCCGGCGGCGAATTGCTTCTGCGAGACGTCCAGAAGCTGCGCGTTGACGTCGGCATTGGCCCGGGCGATCTCCGCCAGCCCGCGCTGATAAAGGGCGGCGAAGTAGAGCCGCTGGGTGGTAGCGATATTGACCAGCCTGGCCTGCACGAAGTTCCAGCGGACGCTGTTGAGCGCTGCCGCCGCGGCAGCCGTGCGGTGCCGCCGCTGGTGGGCGATCTGCAGCTGCTGTTGCAAGAGGACATAGTGGCTGACGGGTCCGACGTTCGTATCTGGATTCTGGCTGTGCTGGCCGGGCGTGACCTGAATCTGCACGTACGGATTGAAGAGCGGCGCATGCGCGACGCCCACCGCGCCCTCGCTGACGCCCTCGGCATAGCGCAGGGCATTCAGCTCCGGGTTCTGCGCGAGGCCCGCTTCCACCGCGTCCAGCAGCGTCAACGCCGGCACGATGGCTTCGGCCGGCGGCTGCGGGGGCGGCGGAAGTACTGCAGGAGGCTGCGCCGTAATGGTCACCGGGCGAAAAACCGAATCCGAGCCCTCTGCAGGTGCATTCCAGCTCGCAGTTGCCACCGCAGGTGGAGCAGCATCGACCGGCACGGGCGGGACGAGAGGCTGCATCGCCAGCCAGGGCGGTGTCTCTGGCGCGGGATCGCCGCTCTTGCAGCCGACGAGCGCGGCTGCGATCGAGATCGTCAGGAGTTTGGTCCAAGATGCAAGCATCGCTAGCAGCTATCGCGACGGCGACCCTGCCGTGCGCGCAGAGTCTGACGAAGATTCCTTCG
>DASRJB010000258.1:0-4072 GCA_035649715.1 Pirellulaceae bacterium | reverse complement strand
ACCCGGGAAGACCTGAAGGAAGCGATCGAGGACGTCCTCGCCGGCCGCGAGGTGCGCGTCGCGACGACGCCTGTTGACGGCTGCTTGATCGAATTCGATGCGCTGGCGGCGCTGCCGGCTGCCGTGCCGAAGGAGGTGACGTACACCAGGCACGTCGCGCCGATCCTGGCCAAGCACTGCCAGGAGTGCCACCGGCCGGAGACCTCCGCGCCGTTCTCGCTGCTCAGCTTCAAGGACGCGCGGGACCATGCCGAGACGCTGGCCGAAGTCGTGCGGCAGGAGCGGATGCCGCCGGCTTTCGCCAGCCGCGAGCAGACCCAGATCGTCAACGCCCGCCGCCTCAGCGACCAGGAAAGGGCCCTGCTGCTGGCCTGGGCCCGGAGCGGCAAGCTGGAAGGCGACCCGAGCGAGCTGCCGCCGCCGCGCGAGTTTGCCAGCGGCCGCTGGAAGATCGGCGAGCCGGACCTGGAGCTGAAGCTCGTGACGACGCAGGAGATTCCGGCCGAGGGCATTGTCCCCTATCGCTACGTGCTGCTGCCGCATGTCTTCCTGCAGGACACCTGGGTGCAGCGGGTGGAAATCCTGCCGGGCAACAAATCGGCCGTGCACCACGCGAACCTGGCGTACGTGAAGGTCGGCGCGCCGCCGGCTAGCGAGAACTTCATCACGGGCTACGTGCCCGGCGGTGACGCGATGGTGCTGGACGGCGGCGTGGGGTTCAAGATTCCCGCCGGCTCGGTGCTGGCCCTGCAAATCCACTACGTGACGACGGGCATGAAGGCGACCGACCGGACCAGCGTTGGGCTGGGCTTCGCCAAGGAGCCGATCCAGAAGGAGCTGCGGCACTTTCAGGGCGTGAACCGCCGGTTCGAGATTCCGCCCGGCGCGTCGCATCACCCGGTGAGCGCGACGCGGACCTTCGCGGCCGACTCGACCGGCATCGGCATGTTCGCGCACATGCACCTGCGGGGCAAGGACATGACGTTCCGGGCGAGGTATCCCGCGAGTGGCGACGATCCAGAGCGGAGCGAAGTCCTGCTGGCGATTCCCAACTACAGTTTCGACTGGCAGATTTCCTACCGCTGGGCCGCCGGGCAGAAAAAGTTCCAGAAGGGCACGAAGTACGAAGTCACCGCCCACTTCGACAACTCGGCCTTCAATCCCTACAACCCCGACCCCAAGGCCACCGTGAAGGAAGGCGAGCAGACGTTTCAGGAGATGATGTACGGCTTTCTGTTCTACACGCACGACGATGAGCAGCTCGGCCTGGAAATCGATCCAAAGACGGGGCGGGTGATCGGTCAGTCGGATGGTCGATGACCTTTACCGGCACGACGCAAGCCCCTCAAGTGGGGTGTCCCAAGAAATCCGCGCCGCGGGGCGTGGGGCTGAGGAAATTGCTTTGGCGGTGGTGTATCATTTCAGCCGCACGTAGGGTTTCACTTCCAAGTTTCATTCACGAGAGCGGAGACCTGGTATGCGCAAAATGTGTGTGGCAGCCGTCGTGGTCGCTTTGGGCTGGTTGGTCGTCAGCCTGACGAGCACGGCACAGGAAGACAAAAAGGTCACGATCAAGGACGTGATGAAGACCGCACATAAGGGCGGTCTGATGGCGAAGGTCGCCAAGGGCGAGGCCAACGCGGACGAGAAGAAGCAGCTGGTCGAGCTGTACACCGCGCTGGCGGCCAACAAGCCGCCGAAGGGAGACGAGGCCAGTTGGAAGGAGAAGACCGCCGCCCTGTTGGCTGCGGCGAAGGAAGCCGCTGAAGGCAAGGAAGGCGCCGGCGCGAAGCTGCGGGCCGCCGCGAATTGCATGGCGTGCCACTCGGTTCACAAGGGCGCCTAGTTCGCCGACCGCAGATGACATTTCCGTGCGGCCCGCTGCACTCCGTGTAGCGGGCCGCGTTCGTTTGCTCCCGCGTCTCCACTCCGGAGTCCCGCCATGGACCGCCGCTCGTTTCTCGAAGCGTCCGCAGCCGCGACCGCCTTCGCCTCGCTGACCTCCGCGGCAAGGGCCCAGAACCGATCGCCCAGCGACAAGATTTCGATCTGCATGATGGGCGTCCGCGGGCGCGGCGCCGGCGTGCTGGCGACGTTCGCGGGCCTGCCCGAGGTGGAGGTGCGGTACGTCTGCGACCTCGACGAGCAGGTGCGGGAGTCGCGGCTGGCGCAGGTGGAGCAGAAAACCGGCAAGAAGCCGATCGGCCTGAAGGACTTTCGCCAGGCGCTGGAAGACAAGACGCTCGACGCGCTGGTGCTGGGCACGCCCGATCACTGGCACGCGCTGCCGACGATCTACGCCTGCCAGGCCGGCAAGGACGTCTATGTCGAGAAGCCCGACGGGCACAACATCCTGGAAGGCCGCACGATGGTCGCCGCGGCGAAGAAGTACGGCCGCGTCGTGCAGCTCGGCACTCAGTCGCGCAGCGGGCAGCATTTCTTCTCGTGTATGGACTATCTGAAGACCGGCGCGCTCGGCAAAGTCCGCTTCGCCAAGGCGTGGGAGAGCGCCAAGCAGGGCTCGCTCGGCAAGCCGGCCGACAGTGATCCGCCGGCGGGCTTCGACTACGACACCTGGCTCGGCCCCGCGCCGAAGAAGCCCTTCAACCGCATGCGGTTTCACGGCAACTGGCGGTGGTTCTTCGACCTGGGAACCGGCGACCTGGGCAACGACGGCGTGCACCGGCTGGACTATTGCCGCTGGGCGCTGGCCAGCGCCGCGGCCGCCCAGAAGGAGACGCTGCCCGACTTGCCGCGGGCGGTCAGCGCCTTGGGCGGCAAGTACTATTTCGATGACATCCAGGAATGGCCCGACACGCTGATGGTCACCTACGACTTCGCGCCCAACTACCTGATGACGTACGAGATGCGGGTCTGGAATTCGTATCCGCTGCACGAAGAGTCCGAAGGCGCTGCGGTCTGCGGCGACAACGGCTTCGTCGTGATCGGCAACACGCGCTGGCGGGCCTTCGACGCCAAGGGCAAGCAGATCAAGGAGGAAAAGGGGGACTACAACAACGACGTGGCCCACGCCAAGAACTTCCTCGATTGCATGCGGAGCCGCGGAAAGCCCAACGCCGACCTGGAGACGATCGGCCATCCGTCGAGCCTGCTCTGCCACATCGGCAACGCCGCCTGGCGGGCCGGCCGCACGCTGCGGTTCGACCCCGCGACTTACACCTTCGCTGGCGACGCCGACGCCAACCAGTACCTGACCCGCGCGGAATACCGTAAGCCCTGGGTGCTGCCGAAGTTGAGCGAGCTGTAGCGCAAATCGCCTTCTCAACATTCGCGATTGCTGGTAGCTTGAGCGATTGCCCCCGATTTTCACGTCTAATGCCAGAGGATTCACGTATGGCCAAGCCCCATCGCACCGCCAAGAAGGCCAACCACGGCAAGCGCCCGGCCAATGCCAAGGCCCGCCGGGCCAAGCGCCGCAAGGTCCGCACCTAAGCCCGCCGCGGTCGCCTGTTGCCTCGTTCCCTCAGGGTGGGACTTGTGGCCGAGAAAGATTATCTGATCGACCTGTCGCTCTTCGACTACGAGCACCCGGTCGCGACGCTCGACGACATCCGCCGCTACAACCCGCAGCGGTTCGAGATGGAGCAGCTCACGGCGGTGGTCTATGTCAACGAGGCCGACTACTCCTGCGCCGGCTACAAGGACGTGACCGACAAGGAGTTCTGGGTCCGCGGGCACATGCCGGGACTGCCGCTGATGCCCGGCGTCGTGATGCTCGAATCGATCGCTCAGCTCTGCAGCTTCGTCACGCAAAGGTACGACCTGCTCGGCGCGGGAATGGTCGGGTTCGGCGGCTTGGAGGAAGTCCGCTTTCGCGATCCCGTCGTGCCGGGCGATCGGCTGATCGTGATGTGCCGCCTCGACAAGGTCCGCCGCGGGCGGATCATCATCTGCGACTTTCAGGGCGTCGTGCAGGACCGGATCGTCGTCGAGGGCATCCTCAAGGGCATCCCGATCCCGGTCGAAGCGCTGCAAAAGCTCAAGAAGTAGAAACTCAAAGAACCAAAGAACCGAGGAACCAAAAACTCCGTTGCACGGCATGGTTCTTTGG
>DASRJB010000257.1:0-2909 GCA_035649715.1 Pirellulaceae bacterium | reverse complement strand
CCGGAGGACTTGACGGCGGCCCGCGAGCACGGCATCGAGCTCTTGGACCTGGTCGTTGTCAACCTCTATCCATTCACCCAGACGATTGCGAAGCCGGGCGTGAGCGCGGCCGAGGCGATCGAGAACATCGACATCGGCGGGCCCAGCCTGGTGCGGGCCGCCGCGAAAAACCACGCGTTCACGGCAATTGCGACCGGGCCCGGACAATACGCCGAGGTGACCGCAGCCCTGCGCGAAGGCGGCACGACGCTGGCCCTGCGACAGAAGCTGGCCGCGGCTGCGTTCGCCCACACGGCGGCCTACGACGCGGCGATTGCCAACTGGTTCGGCGGTCAGCTGCAGGGCGAACTGTTCCCGCCGACCTTGCACCTGGCCTTGAAGCGGCAGACCGAGCTGCGCTATGGCGAGAACGCCCATCAGCGCGGGGCGGTTTACGCCGACGCGTCCGCCCGCGGCACGAGCCTCGTCGCGGCCCGGCAGCTCAACGGCAAAGAGCTGTCATACAACAACCTGCTCGATCTCGACAGTGCGCTGGCCGTCGTGCGGCCGCTGACGGAGCCGGCAGCGTCGGTCATCAAGCACAACAATCCCTGCGGCGCGGCCACAGCCCGCACGCTGGCCGACGCGGCCCAGAAGGCCCTGGGCGGCGATCCGCAAAGCGCGTTCGGCGGCGTCCTGGCTTTCAACCGCCCGATCGACGCGGCGACCGCCGAGATTCTCGCCGCGCCCGGGCTGTTCATCGAGGCGATCGTCGCCCCGGATTTCGAACCCGCCGCGCTGCAGATTCTCACGACCAAGCCCAAGTGGAAGGCCAACGTGCGGCTGCTTGCCGCCGGCCCGCTGGATGCACCGCCAACGGCGATCGGCCTGAGGCAGATCGAGGGCGGCATGCTCGTCCAGGAGACCGACACCGCAGCCGACCCCGAAGCCGAGTGGAAAGTCGTGACGCAGCGCTCGCCCGACGACGCCCTTCTGGCTGATTTGCGCTTCGGCTGGGCCGTCGTGCGGCACGTCAAGAGCAACGCGATCGCACTGGCCAAAGGGACGGCGCTCGTCGGCTGCGGCGCGGGTCAGATGAGCCGCGTCGATTCGGTCGAGATCGCGATTCAAAAGGCCGGCCCACGGGCCAAGGGCGCGATCCTCGCTTCCGATGCCTTCTTTCCGTTCCCCGATTCCATCCACCGCGCCGCCGCCGCCGGCATCGCCGCCATCATTCAGCCGGGCGGCAGCGTCCGGGACGACGAGGTCATCGCCGCGGCCAACGAGCACGGCATTCCAATGATCTTCACCGGCCGGCGGCACTTTCGGCACTAAGCGCTACTTCGCCAGTGCCGCACGCATTTCGTCAACGATCCGTGGCGTGGCAAGGTCCTTCGTGCCGAGCACCAGGTGCACGAAATTGTCCGCGAGGATTTCATCGGGATGAATCACGTAGTTCGTGTTCTTGCCGATCTTCTCGAAGAACGCCGGCTCTTTCTTCGGGTCGATGACCACCGGCTCGCCGCGGACGAGTCTCGCCTGCCAGCGGCCCCCATCGTTCTCGACCGCCAGCAGCCGGAAGGTGAGGTACCCGAACATCGAGCCCTTCTTTTCGGCGTTGTAGCTCGCAGGCGAGGCATACAGGATCGGTGCGCCGACGACGGCCTGCCCTTCCGCGTTCGTCAGCTCAATCGTGCAATCGACCAGCGGAGCATCGGGGTTGGTGATCCGCCGGTCGGCCAGCGACTTGGGAAATTCGATCGGCTCGCGAACCTCGAAGCCGATGATGCGGTACAGCCGGGCCCGCAGCGCCCCGTCGTGCCGGCTGAGGACGTGGAACAGCTCGTGGGCCACCAGCTTGTCGAGCGGCCCTTGCGCGTATTTTACGACTCGCGCCGGCAGGATGATTGCCGCGCCGCGGGTGTAGGCGGCGTTGCTCTCCTCATCGCCCGTGGTGCGAATCAGCAGCACGGACTTCGGCAGCGGCAGCCGCAACTGGCCGAGCGGCTTGCTCAGCCGCTGGAACGACTCGCTGACGGCGGCGATTTCCTCCGGCTGCCAGGGGCGCACGTGCTGCACGACGGACTTCTTCCAGTCGTCTAGCGTGACGGCGTCCGCCGTCTTCAGGCGGGACTGGAGGTCGAACTTGCTCAGGCTCCGCGTGAAGGCATCGTCCGTCGTCAGCACCGCTTGCCCTTCTTGGGCCGTGGCGAAGCGGACGATTGACTCCTCGCTCAGCTTGACTTCGGCGGGAGCATCCGCCGCCAGGCCGGCGAACGCGAGCGAGCACAACCAGAGTGTCATGGTGCGGGTTCGTGGCGGCGGTTGGCTGAATGGGGACCGACCGATATTCTAGTCGGTAGAGGGCGCCGGATAGCAGCCGGCAGGGGGCGGAGATGGCTCGCTGGCCGCGGCACGTCTGGACCACTATTTTCACTTACGGCGCGGTATTTGTACTGTTTCCGATCCTGTGCTACCTGGCCTGGTTGTGGGTGCAGGGCCGGCTGTTTTGAGAGCCAGAAGGACGCTAGATGACCACGGACGACGCCCGCCTGGCAAAACTGAAGGACCAGCTGCAGCCGATCGGCCAGCAGCACCTCGTGTCCTTCTGGCCGCGGCTGTCCGCCGCCGAGCGCGAGCAGCTGGCGCAGCAGATCGAAGCGATCGACGTCGAGGAGTTTCGCGAGCTGCAGGCCGACTTCCGCCAGCGGCAAGCGGCGGGCGGCGATGAGAAGTCGCAGTGGGCGGCGCTGGCGGCCCGCGCCGAGTCGCCGCCGGCGATGCGGCTGGACGGCAGCGGCGTCCCCTTCACTCCGGACCAGTCGCGCTCCCGCGGTGCAGAGCTACTCCGCAGCGGCGAGGTCGGCATGATCCTGGTCGCGGGCGGCCTAGGCACGCGGCTGGGCTTCGATCAGCCCAAGGGGCTGTTC
>DASRJB010000256.1:0-4522 GCA_035649715.1 Pirellulaceae bacterium | reverse complement strand
ATGTCGCTCCGCGAATATCGCCGCAAACGAGACTTCCAGAAGACGCCCGAGCCGGCTGGAAAGGCCAGACTCCGGCACCAGCAGCGACGATTCGTCGTGCAGAAGCACGCTGCCCGGAATCTCCATTACGACTTCCGCCTGGAGTTGGACGGCGTGCTCAAGAGCTGGGCCGTGCCCAAAGGTCCCAGCGCCCAGCCCAAGGCGAAATCGCTGGCGGTCGAGGTCGAGGATCACCCGCTCGATTACGCCGACTTCGAAGGAATCATCCCCCGCGGCCAATACGGCGGCGGCACCGTCATGGTCTGGGACCGCGGCACCTGGAATCCCGAAGGGGACGCGGCTGCCGATTTGCGCCGCGGCAAGCTCAACTTCTCGCTGCAAGGCAAAAAGCTGCATGGCCGCTGGACCCTCGTGCGGATGGCCGGCCGCGAGGACGACGACGGGCGGAAAAACTGGCTGCTCATCAAGCGGACGGACGAGGGCGCGCGATCCAAGCGCGGCCTGCGCGCGGAGCTGGACCGCAGCGTGATCTCTGGTCGCTCGATGGACGAGATCGCCGCCGACCAGGATTCCGTGTGGCAGAGCGGCCGCGCGGAGCCGTCCGCATCCGCTCCTCGTCCGCGGCGCTCGCGTTCTCGAACTCCGCGGCGGGCCAAAAGGCGAGCGCCGCGCGTGGCCGATTTGCCGGGCGCTCGCCCGCGGCCGCTGCCCGAAAAAATCGAGCCGCATCTGGCCACGCTCGTCGCCCAGGTTCCAGACACGGACGCCTGGCTGCACGAGATGAAGTACGACGGCTACCGAATTCTCGCCCGGATCGACGGCTCGCAGGTCGATCTCTTGACGCGCCGCGGAAACAACTGGACCGACCGGTTCCCGGCAGTCGCCCAGGCGGTGGCGGAGCTCGGCCTTTCCGCGGCGTTTCTCGACGGCGAGGTCGTGGCCCTCGACGAGCAGGGCCGGACCGACTTCCAACGGCTGCAAAACTGGATGCAGCGCACTGTTGCTGGGGGCGGGCCGCGCGATGACCGCTCGCTGGTCTATTTTGTCTTCGACGCGCCCTATCTGGAGGGCTACGACTTGCGGCAAGCGCCGCTGGCCGACCGCAAGGCAGCCCTGGCCAAAATCCTCCCGGCCGAAGACCAAAGTGGGCCGATTCGCTACAGCGACCACGTCCGCGGGCGAGGAGCCGAGGTTATCCAGCTGGCCTGCCAATCGGGGATGGAGGGCATCATCTCCAAGCGGGCGGACAGTCCCTATGCGGCCGGGCGCAGCGCCAGCTGGGTCAAGACGAAGTGCCTTCAGCGGCAGGAATTCGTGATCGGCGGCTACACGCAGCCGTCGGGGTCGCGCACCGGTTTCGGGTCGCTGCTCTTGGGCTATTATCGGAAGGGCCAGCTGCGTTACGCGGGCCACGTCGGCACCGGCTTCACCCGCCAATCGCTGACGGACCTGACGGCCCGGCTCGAGGCGCTGCGGACTGGCCGCCCGGCGTTTGAAAATCCGCCCCGCTCGACGCCGCGGCAGCGGGCGACCTGGGTGGAGCCCAAGCTGGTCGCGGAGGTGGAGTTTGCGGAGTGGACCGAGGACGGCGTGTTGCGGCAGCCTTCGTTCAAGGGTCTTCGCGAGGACAAGCCGGCGTCGCAGATTACCGTGGAGCGGCCCGCGCGACTGCGACAACAGGAGACGCCCATGAAAGATGACGCGGCATCGGCCGACGAGTCCCGCGTCGCGGGAATTGCGCTGACGCATCCCGACCGCGTGCTCTATCCGGACTTGAAGCTCACGAAGCTCGGCCTGGCCCAGTTCTATGAATCGATTGCCGAGTGGGTCGTGCCGCACCTGGCGAATCGGCCGTTGACGCTGCTGCGCTGCCCCGAGGGCCTGGCCGGCTCGTGTTTCTTTCAAAAGCACCTGGCGGAGAAGCTGCCGCCGGCGCTTCGCAACGTCAGCATCCGCGAGAAGAGCGCGACCCGGCAGTACGTCGTCTTGGACGACTTGCCGGGCCTGATCGCGCTGGTGCAGCGCGGCGCGCTGGAGCTGCATCCGTGGCCGGCGCCGGCCGACGACCTGGAGCATCCCGATCGGCTGGTGATCGACCTCGATCCCGGCGAGGGCGTCCCGTGGAAGGCCGTCGTCGAGGCGGCGCGGGAGGTCCGCGACTACCTGGCGGCGCTGGAGCTGACCAGCTTCGTCCGCACGACTGGCGGCAAGGGGCTGCACGTGGTAGTGCCACTGGCGGCCCGCGCGACCTGGGAGGAACACAAGCAATTCGCCGCCGCTTTGGCCGACACGCTGGTGGCCCGCGTGCCGCAGCGCTACATCGCCAGCATGAAGAAGGCCCTCCGGGGCGGCAAGATTTTCGTCGACTATCTGCGCAATCAACGCAGCGCGACCTCCATCGCCTCCTATTCATCGCGGGCCCGCGCGGGCGCGCCGGTCGCGACGCCGCTATCCTGGAAAGAACTCTCGCCCCGCCTCAAGCCCGAGCGATTCACCGTGGAGACGCTTCCCAAACGCCTGGCCACCCTGAGCGCCGATCCCTGGGACGGCTTCTTTACACTTCGCCAGAGTCTTACGGAGAGAATGCTTGAGGCCGCTCAAAACGTCCTGGCCGATTCTTGACCTCAAGTGTACAGTTGTTATAATTACGGTTCGGCCTGGACCCTCGCCGCGGATGCGGCGGGTGATGCTCATTGACAATTCATTTGGTCAAATCCGCTCCCAACGGGTGGGCCTTTTGCTTGCGCGCATAATGCGCATATTCGCCGGCGCGAGTCTCTTGCCGCAAGTGATTGTGGAAACAGTACTTACGACGAGAAATGTGGCGAAAACAAAAGGCTCCGCCATGCGCGCATAGGCCTTGCCAGCGGACTGGCGCACGGCGGGCAGCCAATTCGGTCAGCGCATAATGCGCATAATCGCCAGAGCAATTGTTTCGTCGCAACTAATTGCGGCAACAAGACTTATGGCAAAAACAGCGACGGAAATAACTCTCTAGGCAATGCGCGCATAGGGTCGCGCCTTCGTCCCCAGGTCCGCCCCCCTTGCAGGGACGGATTGGGCCGTAGAATGATCGGCCCACGGGTTGCTGTGGCACGCTCGGCACTCTGGTTGGCTGGAATCTCCGGCTGAAAGGACTCGTAGCGATGCAGCGACTCGCACTGGCAGTAATAGTCGTGTTCTGTAGTGGCACGGCCGTCGCGCAGCCGCCCGCTCTCAAGAAAACAACGCCGCCCACCGCGAAAAAGTCTCCGCAGACTTCCAGCAGGCGCACTGCCCGCAGGGTCGTGCTCCCCGAGGGCACGAATCTTGGGCAGTCGCGGATACTCCCGCCGGCGCTGCGCGAGAAGCTGCCGCTGCTCTATCGGGCCGGCAACCCATGGGCCAGCTATTCGGTGTGGCGGCACAAGAATCAGGACGCCAGTTGGGTGGCCGGCACTCCCTGGCACGCCTGGTACATTTCCTGGCTGTGCACCGGGCAGCCGGAGTATCTGGAGCGGGCCAAGGCGATGGAGCTGCGCGCGGCCTGGTCGGCCGACATTTCGGGCGGCATGCGCAACGCCCTGCGGCAGGAAGGGATCGACGCTTGCGTGCGGTACGAGGTGCTCAGCCCGCACCTATCCGACGAAGCGCGCCGCGAGTGGGAGCGGCGGCTGAAATTGATGGGCGATACGATGCTCGCGCATTGCCGCGTAGGCGATCT
The DNA here is from genome assembly GCA_035649715.1 of Pirellulaceae bacterium. Lineage (GTDB taxonomy): Bacteria > Planctomycetota > Planctomycetia > Pirellulales > Pirellulaceae > CAYLLN01. The sequence continues at coordinate 819 of DASRJB010000256.1, read as the reverse complement.
GGACGAGTGCCTGGCGTCGCTGGCGGTGTGGATGCTCCTCGACCGCGACCTGGGCACGCAATACATGGCCGCCCGCCAGGGCCCGGGCGTCGAGAGTTCGCCGGCGGACGTGCGAGACTACATCGCCGACGTGATGTCGCCGCAACAGGTTGCCGGCGGGTTTTTTGATGCCAGCACGGCGTACTACATGAACAACGCGCAGCTGTGGCTGCTGGCCGGCGCGGCCCTGGGACCGGACGCCTTGCCCGGCTTCGACAACTGGGCCCGGCAAGCGGCCGGCTACTTCGCCAACTCGGTTTCGTACGACCTGGCCATCGCCCAGGCATCGGGCGACATGGAAGGCGACGGCAGTGAAACGCGGCTGCTGCATTTCCGGCTGGGCGTCATGTGGTCTCTGATCGCGTTGGGCTACGACCAGGATGGGCAGCTGGCGAGCCTTGCAGCGCGGCTGACCAGCGCCGACGGCGGGCCGCCGACCGCGCCGCAGCACCTGTATCCGGCGGGCCAGTACACGTGGGCGTTCCTGTTTCTCGATCCCAGCGACCTGCCGCGAGCGGATTTCCGCCGGGGGCAAGCTCAGGGGTTGTATGTCGTGCCCGGTGCGGGGATCGTCATGCATCACGGGCAGCAGTCCAGTTGCTTCGCCCACCTGCTCACTCCCAAGCGCGACGACCATGCGTATGTGGGCTCGTGGATCGATGCGGTCTGGCGACTGGAGGGCGAGAACGTGCTGGAGCGGCCGGGCGGCTATTCGATCGGCAGCAACGAGTGGCACACTCACAACGGCCTGACGTTCAAAAACAACGGCTGGTTCTGGAA
>DASRJB010000255.1:0-2025 GCA_035649715.1 Pirellulaceae bacterium | reverse complement strand
CGTTTTCGAAGGCCGCGCGGGTCATGATGTCCCGCGGCTTGAGGTCTTTCTCTAAGAGATTGAGGATCGCCTTGCCCGCGGCGATACACTCGCCGATCTTGAGCGGATCTTCGGCCGGGATTGACGAGCTGTAGGGCAACGACATTCCCAGGGCTTCGATGGCGCTGGCCATCGTGTTGGCCGTGTACATCCCGCCGCAGGCCCCCGCGCCGGGAATGCTGCAGCGGATGATCTCGGCCCGCTCCTCTTCGCCGATCCGCCCGCTGATGAATTCGCCGTAGGCCTGAAACGCCGAGACGATGTCGAGCTTCGGGTGCCGCGGCGTGCAGCCGGCCCGGATCGTGCCGCCATAGACCATGATCGCCGGCCGGTTGAGGCGGCCCATCGCCATCAGGCAGCCGGGCATGTTCTTGTCGCAGCCGGGCAGGGCGATCAGGGCGTCGTACCACTGGCCGCCCATGACGGTCTCGATCGAATCGGCGATCAGGTCTCGGGACTGGAGGGAGTAGCACATCCCCTCGGTGCCCATGCTGATGCCGTCGGAGACGCCGATCGTGTTGAAACGCATGCCGACCAGGCCCGCCGCATCGACTCCCTGCTTCACCTCCGCGGCGAGCTGGTTGAGGTGCATGTTGCAGGTGTTGCCCTCGTACCAGACGCTGGCAATGCCCACCTGGGCCTTCTGCATGTCCTCGGGTTTCAGACCGGTCCCATAGAGCATCGCCTGGCTGGCCCCCTGGCTCTTGGGCTGGGTGATACGGCTGCTGTACTTGTTGAGCTGACTGGGCATGGCGGGAACGTGGCGGGAGGCTGCAGAGACACGCGCCGGCCGCGGCCGGTTCGCGTGCGGACACTCCAATCTAGCTTGCCCTGCCAAAGGCGGGCAGGGCAGAGTAGGTTCCGCCTGCCGGGCGGAACCTCGGATCGCAGGGAGCGCATTTGGCAGTTCAGGTCCCGCCCGGCAGGCGGGACCTACTTGCGTGCGGCCGCCATTTGCCTCGTCGGCGGCATCGAATCGGCAAACGGAGCTTCCGTGCGGCGAAGCTCTTCGACGGCCCGGCCGCGAAGTTCGACGAGCAGCTTGGCGTGTTCGGGCAAGAGGGCCAAGTTCGTCAGCTCTTCGGGGTCCTTCTCGACATCGTAGATTTCTTCCATCTCGCCGGCCACGAGCGTGCGGATGTACTTGTACGGGCCATAGCGGATCGCGATCCACCGCGGCACGCCGCTGTGATAGAGGTGCTCGTCGGTCGGAATCGGATGGGTCGCGGAGCCGTAGAATTCGCCCATCTCTTCCAGCAAGAGCGCCCGCGGCTGTTCGCGAAGCTCCGGATTCTTGAAGACGGCCGTCAGGTCACGGCCGTGGATTTTCCAAGGCAGCTCCAGGCCGGCATAGGCGAAGAACGTCGCCACCAGATCGCCGCCGCAGACGGGACCTTGGCAGACTTTGCCCTCGGGCAGCTGCTTGGGGAAAGAGACGATCAGCGGAGAGTTGAAGGTTGCGTCGTAAGGGGCGAGCTTGCTGCGAAAACCGTGCTCGCCCATGCCGAAGCCCTGGTCGGCGGTGTAGACGACGAGCGTGTTCTCCAGCTGGCCGCTGTCGCGAAGCGACTGGATGACGCGGCCGACGCCCTCGTCGAGTGCGAGCATGCACTCGTTGACTTGCCGCACCCAATCGGCGTGCGTCTTCTGCCGTGCGCCCTCGTCGCCGAACTTAGCCTCCGTCGCGCCGGCCACGATTTCGCCGTTTGGTCCGCGGTGCCACGCCTGGACCTTGTCCAGGTAGGCCGGCTTCTGCGGCCGCGGCGGCAGGATGTCGCTCGGCGGCGGCACCGGCTCCTGGGCGTACTTGCCCAGATGCCGCGGCGCCGGCGTCGAAGGCCCGTGGATCGCGCCGTAGCAAAGCCAGAGGAACCACGGCTTGGCCTTGTCGCGTCCCTCGCCCTTGATGTAGTCGCAGGCCCACTGCGTGTAGTTGTCGGTCGAGTAGCCCGGCACACGAATCTCCGCGCCGTTACGCTCGATGAT
>DASRJB010000254.1:0-9419 GCA_035649715.1 Pirellulaceae bacterium | reverse complement strand
CACCAGGACGGGGCAGTGGGCCAGCCGCACGACCCGCTCGGCGACCGAGCCGATCAGGAGCCGCGTGATGCCCGTGCGGCCGTGCGAGGGGATGACGATCAGCTCGGCGTGTTTCTCCTGGGCGTAGTTGGCGATGCCGTGGGCCGGTTCGCCGAGCAGCACGGCAGTGTGGATGCCGTTGTACTTGGCGTCGGCCAGCTTCTCGCGCAGCAGCTTCTGCGTCTGGTCGATGCGGGCCTGCGGGTCCATGACTCCCCACACCTCGCCGGCCTCGAGCGGCGTGATGTCGATCAGGACATGCACGACGTGCAAGTGCTCGGGCGAATCGACCAGCGCCAGCCCGACATCGAGCGCCGCCAGCGACTCGGGCGAGAAATCGACGGGCACCACCACCAGCCGCTTGGGAAAGTACGTCATTGGAAGTCCTCCCATTCAGTGTAACCGTGTGGGGGATGGCCGCCCACGCAGCGCGGCAGCTTTGACTGCTAGCGGCGGCAAACTTTGCGCAGCCTCACAAAACGCCGCAGGCCGCAAAGTCGATTCAACCGGCATGGTCCCGCGCGCCGATAACCAGCGGCGCGGTAACTCCGTTTTGACTCCGCACGTGGGGTTTGCCATGTCTCGCACTGCGATGGTGTTGGTCGCCGGATTGGCGGTCGTCGGCTGCGTCGTAGCGCTGTTGCCGGCCCAGGAATCGTCGCGGCGCACGGCGTCGAAGTATCGCACCGGCGCGGAGCCGCCGCCCCTGCCGACCGATGGTGGACCGCCGTCGCCGACCGAATCAGCGCCCACCGCCCCGGACAGCTTGCTGCCGCCGAACATGCTGCCGGCGAACTTGCAGCAGCAACTGCAAGCCGCCAGCCAGCAGGTGACGCAGGAAATGGTCAGTTCCCCAGCTACGCCGCCAGCGGCGTTCGCGCCTGCGGCTGCGCAGCGCAGCATTAGCGATACGCCCCAGCCCGCCGCTAGCAACACAGCGCAGCCCGCCGCTAGCAACAACGCGCAGCCCGACGCCAACAATACAACGCAGCCCGCCGTTAGCAACAACCTGCAGCCCGACGCCAACAATGCAGCGTCGCCTGCTGCTGAGACGGCGCCACCGGCGGAGTTGGCTCCACCGCCAACCGATTCGCAGCCGGCAGAGGACGGGCAACTGCGCTCGGTCCTCAAGCGCAGCCGGCCGCCGATCGTCGAAACGCCCTCAGTGCAGCCCTCGAGTCCGCCGCCGGCGCCGCGTGCGCGACCCGCTTCATCTGGCGGATCCTCGCGCCGCGTGACCTCAACGCCGGCCGCCGCTCCTCGCGGCGCGGCGGGAATGGGCTCGATCTCGAACAATCGCTCGATCCAGGATCTGGCGGTCGTCGGCCGCAGTCCCGGATTGCGAGTGGAAGTGGCCGGGCCGCCGGGAGTCACGGTCGGCAAGCCGGCCCTGTACCTCGTGCGCCTGATCAACGAGAGCGACGCCGTCGCCGAAGAGGTCGTCCTGCGAGTTGCCTTGCCTGGCTGGGTCCGCGCCAGCGGCAGTCAGGCCTCGCTCGGCGAGGCAGCCTTGCACGCCGATCCACAAGGCGGCTCGCGCGTGGTCTGGAGCCTGCCCGAAATCTCCCCGCGCAGCGAGACTCAGCTCAAGCTGCAGCTCGTGAGCAGCGAAGGCGACGGGTTCGACCTGAGCGTCGAATGGACGAGCAAGCCGGCTGCGGTGCGGGCATCGATCATCGTCAAGCAGCCGCAACTCGAGTTGTCGCTGGCCGGCCCGGCGGACATGACGTTCGGCGAGGAAAAGACGTTCACGCTGACGGTCAGCAACCCTGGCTCGGGGGACGCCGAGCGGGTGGTCGTGAATGTATCCTCAGGTCGCGCCCCGCCGCAGCAGATCGACGTCGGTTCGCTGCCCGCGGGCATGAAGAAGGACCTACCGCTGACCGTCGTCGCCTCGCAGCCCGGCGTGATGGAGCTGAGAGCCACTGCCGCGGGAGAAGGCGGCATCGAAGCCGAAGCGGCCGGCAAGGTCGTCGTCCGCAAGGCGGAATTGAACGTCGCCGTTCAGGGGCCGCCGCTCAAGTTTGCCGGCACCGAAGCGACCTACGTCGTCACCGTTGCCAACACCGGCACCGCGCCCGCCGAGAACGTGAATCTCTCGCTCGCGCTGCCCGCGGGAGCCAAATTCCTGGGCGGAATCGACGGCGCGTCGCCGGCCGGCGGCGGCCTGCGCTGGAAGATCGCCAGCCTGGCGGCCGGCACCGAGCGGACCTATGAAGTGCGGACGCAACTCGCCTCGGCCGGCCTCAATCGGCTTTCCGTGCAGGCCCAGTCTGCCGCGGCCGGCGCGGTCAGCGCGCAGGCCGAGACGCAAGTCGAAGCCGTGTCCGAACTGAAGCTCGTCGTCAACGATCCGTCGGGTCCGCTGCCGCTGGGCGAGCAGGCCGTCTATGAAATCCAGGTCATGAACCGCGGCAGCCAGGCGGCGCAGAAGGTGAAGATCATCATGCAGTTCTCCGACGGCGTCGAGCCGGTGGCCTTTGATGGCTGCGACGCCCGCCTGGTGCCGGGCCAGGTGCTCTGCCAGCCGCTGGTGCAGCTCGGCGCGGGCGAGCAGGTGACCCTCCGCGTGCGGGCCAAGGGCCAGCGCGCCGGCACACACCAGTTCCGCGTCGAGGTGACTTCGAACGACGCCGGTACGCGGCTGGTCTCGGAAGGGACGACGCGGTTCTTCTCCGAATCGGGCCTCTCCGCCGCCGCAGCCAGCACCGTCCGCAAAACCGGCGACGGAGTGCAGCGTTGATCGCGGCCAGCCCTTCAGCGGCCGGCCAAGAAACGAAAAAAGGAGACCGATCCCTCGCTCTCCCTTCATACGCAAGCCCAACGCTGGGCGATTCTTTGCCCAGCAAATCAAACTACCGACGCCAGCCGAACAGGCCGCGACGGGCAGTGGTGTAAACGGGAGCCGGGGTCGCCGCGACCACCGTCGTTCCCTCGGGCGCGACAACGGCAGCCTTCACCGGAGCCGGGGCGACACCGACCGGCATCGCGCACACGCCGCCGGCGCATCCGCCGCAGCTGGCACAGCCGTGGTGGCGACGGCCGGCCTCCGCGACGTTCGCGAGCACCAGCGAACCAACAACAACCGCCATCATCGCGAGATACTTGACCATTTCCATTCACTCCTTAGCACAGGTCTTTGAAACGAAACCACGCGCGTGGATGGGTGAATGTATTAACTGGGAAGAATGCGTCAAGTAGGCAGCTTCCTATTTCTGCGTAAATAACGCAAAATACGTTTGGTTTAACGACCAAGAGGCCGGCAGCTGCAGTATTGACACTTGTTCATGTCTGTTTACAATTCTGCAGCCGGGTCTCGGCCTCAAGGCGCCGAGAGTCGTTCTTTGACGAGAAGCGCGCATAAATGCGCATAATTGCAGAAGCAAGGTTCGTGTCGCAAGCCGTTCCGCAGCAAGCGGTTATGGCTGTTATCGGCGCCGGAATCGTATCTTCGAATATGCGCGCATGGCCGCCTGGACTGGGTTTCAGGCGGCGGCAGGCATCCTCGCAGCGGCGGCTGTGCCGTGCCAGCGCACGCAATCGACCAGCACCCGTTCGATCCTCTCGTTCAGCCGATCGAGCTCGTCCAGCAGCTCGTCCTGGCGAGAGTCAAGCTCTTCGAGCAGGGACTGACGCGGGGCGTCGTTGGTCATGCGCGCACGCGGGGCGAGCGGAGGGCAAGGCGGGCAGAGAACCTTGGCGCTCCTTGGATCGACCCGGTGGGCGCCCTCGGTTCAGCCCGCCTGCGGCAGGTCCGGATCAGCGGCCAGGAGAAGCGGTGCGGCCACATCCCTTTTTTGTCAAGTAGCAGGCATTTCCAGACTTACGTGACCGTTAGGTGCGCGCACGGCTTGATTGCAACGGTGGAGATCGCGCGTTAGTGTAGGACGTGCACCGAGGCCCGCGGTTTTGCCGCTGAATCCCTGCAATCATCCGGCGATTTTCGACCCAGGAGCCCGATCGATGACCCAGACGCCCTCTCCGAACAAGCCCACCTCGCGCCGCGCCTTTCTGCGGAATAGCTCGCTGCTGGTCGCCGGTGGAGCAATTGCCGCCAGCGCGGTCCAGATCGCCCGCGCGGCCCATCCGTTCGGCAGCGACACGATCAAGCTGGGCCTCATCGGCTGCGGCGGCCGCGGAACGGGCGCGGCGACCCAGGCCATGAACACCAGCGGCGGCGAAGTCAAGCTGATCGCGATGGCCGACGCCTTTTCCGATCGCCTGCAAGGCGCGATCCGCGGCATCACTAGCTCGCATCCGAACAAGGTCGATGTGCCGAAGGACCGGCAGTTCGTCGGGTTCAACGCCTATAACGAGCTGCTGCAAACCGACTGCGACATGGTGGTCCTGGCCACACCGCCCGGCTTCCGCCCGCTGCACTTCGAAGCAGCCGTGAAGGCCGGCAAGCAGATCTTTGCCGAGAAGCCGGTCGCCGTCGATCCGGCGGGCGTCCGCAAGTTCCTCGCCGCGAACGAAATTGCCAAGCAAAAGGGGCTGGCCGTGGCGATCGGCCTGCAGCGGCGGCACGAGCGGAAGTACATGGCGACGGTCAAGGCCCTGCAGGACGGCGCGATCGGCGAGATCATCCTGGCCCGAGCGTACTGGAACGGCCGCAAGCCCTGGTTCAAGGTCCGCCAGGACGGCCAGACGGAAATGCAGTACCAGATGCGGAACTGGTACAACTTCAACTGGCTCTGCGGCGACCACATCGTCGAGCAGCACATCCACAACCTCGACGTCATCAACTGGATCAAGAACGACTATCCCAAGACCGCCCAGGGCCAGGGCGGCTGCTCGCTCCGCGAAAAGGATTTCGGCGAGATCTACGACCACCACATGGTCGAGTTCACCTACGGCGACGACACCGTGATGCTTAGCCAGTGCCGCCATCAGCCGGACACCTGGCAGTCGGTCAGCGAGTACGTCCACGGGACGAAGGGCTACTGCGACGTCAGCGGCTCCAAGATTTATGACCTGGACGACAAGCTGCTCGACAATTTCTCGCGGCTCGGCGGCGACGGCCACCAGCAGGAGCATCACGACCTGTTCGCGGAGTTGCGGGGCGGCAAGATTCCGCAGGAAGGCGAATGGGGCGCCAAGAGCACGATGACTGCAATCTTCGGCCGCATGGCGACCTATTCGGGCAAGCAGCTCAACTGGGACCAGTGCCTCAACTCCGATGTCGTCGTTTCTCCCGTCGAGAAGTACACCAGCTTCGACGACTCCCCGCCCACCAGGCCCGACGCCGACGGCTGGTACGCGCTGCCCATCCCCGGCCAGGCGAAGGTCGTCTGATCGCCGCGCCGACTCACCTTGCACGATCCGGCCTGCCCGGTACGATTGACTTCAGCGTGCCCGCTGAATTGGCTTCAGCAGGCGCGCTCTATGCACCCATAGCTCAATTGGATAGAGCATCGGTCTACGGAACCGAAGGTTGCAGGTTCGAGCCCTGCTGGGTGTACCTTGAGCCACAACGACTTACGTCGAGTGGCTCTTTTTGTTGGCCCCAAACTGTACCCATCAAAAAGTGGGTACAGGTCAGGTCGCCTACTCGTTTGGTGGCAAATTCGGCAGCTGGCGTAAGCCCTCGGCATGGTTCCAACGGGGCACTGGATCCAGCAGCGGACAAGGTAAGGACCGTTCTAACGGAGCCGCTCACCCAATCGTGAGCGGATGTGCTGCTCAGGATCGGCGAGCTGGGGCTTTCCCCTGAGACCAACGCAATACCAGCAATCTTCCAGCACGTTGTCGTTCCTGACTGCAACCTTCCCGGACCTCCCGTTGTAATTCAGGTGGCGATTGGCCTGTCTAATCCCCGTTGCATGGAGCATGAACTCCGTCACGCCAAGTGAAGCGATCACGCCGTTTATTGAGACGACCGAGGGTCCGGCGGAGCCAAGTTGATTGCGTTTGACGCCGTAGATGTCTTCCCGAGTCCGCCTATCCCGATGACTTGGTTGCGCTGGACGAGGCGCTACAGCGGCTCCAGCTCGAGGATCGCTTGAAGCACTGCTTGGTGACCTCCCCATTCGCCGGCCTTACGATCGAGCAAACGTCGGAAGTACTTGACATCTCGCGAGTTACGGTGTTCCGCTACTGGACCTTCGCGCGGGCGTGGCTGCCCCGCGACATCCGGGGTGAGCCGCGCAGCCGCGGTAAACGAGTCGAATTGCTGTTTGGACGTGGAGCGCCCCGCCTGGAGGCGGCGCATTGAGTAGTGGAATGAGTACGCGCACCGGAGGAGCCCAACATGATGAAGGCCGAAGAAATCTTCCTGGCGGCGCTGGAGCGAACGTCGCCCACCGAGCGCGCGGCGTACCTGGATGGCGCCTGTGCGGGCAATGCCGCCCAGAGGGCCCTGGTGGAGGGCCTGCTGTATTCGCACCACGAGGCTGGCAGCTTCCTGGACGCGCCGCTGTTCGACGCGGCTGCGACGATCGATCAGCCGCTCGCCGAGCGGACCGGCGCGCAGATCGGCCCCTATAAGCTGCTACAGCAGATCGGCGAAGGGGGTTTTGGCGTTGTCTTTATGGCCGAACAGCTAGAACCAGTCCGCCGCAAGGTGGCGCTCAAGCTGATTAAGCCGGGGATGGACACGCGGCAAGTGATTGCCCGTTTCGAGGCCGAGCGGCAGGCGCTGGCCGTGATGGACCATCCGCACATCGCCAAGGTGCTCGACGCGGGAGCCACGGAGTCTGGCCGCCCCTACTTCGTCATGGAGCTCGTTCGCGGCGTCCCGATCACGCACTACTGCGACGAGAACCATCTGTCCGTCCGCGAGAGGCTGGGACTGTTTGCCTCCGTTTGCCAGGCGATCCAGCACGCCCATACCAAAGGGATCATCCACCGCGACATCAAGCCGACCAACGTCCTGGTCACGCGGCAGGACGCTCAGGCGGTCGTGAAGGTGATCGACTTCGGCATCGCCAAGGCGATGGGACAGCAGCTCACCGACAAGACGCTGTTTACCGACTTTGCCCAGATGATCGGGACGCCGCTCTACATGAGCCCCGAGCAGGCGGAACTCTCCAGTGTCGATATCGACACGCGCAGCGACATTTATTCGCTCGGCGTGCTGCTGTATGAGCTGCTCACCGGCTCGACGCCCGTCAGCAAAGAGCAGCTCAAGCAGGCCGCGTTCGACGAAATCCGCCGGATCATCCGCGAAGTTGAGCCGCCCAAACCCAGCACGCGAATCAGCTCGGCGGAAGCAGCCCCGTCCATCGCCGCCCAAAGGCACACCGAACCGGCCAAGCTCGCGCGCCTGGTGCGCGGCGAGCTGGACTGGATCGTGATGAAGGCGCTGGAAAAGGACCGCGGCCGCCGCTATGAGACTGCTAACGGCTTCGCGATGGACGTGCAGCGCTACCTGGACGACGAGCCGGTGCTGGCCTGCCCGCCGTCGGCGGGGTATCGGCTGCGGAAGTTCGCCCGGAAGAACAAGACGGCCCTGGCTACGGTCGCCGCGGTCGCGCTGCTGGTGCTGGTAGCCGCCGGCAGCGTTGGCTGGACGCTGAATGAGCGACGCGAGCGATTCCGGCGGAATGCGGACGAGATCGTGCGCGCCGTGGACGAGGGGAGGAAACTACTCGGACAGCGCCGCTGGCCAGAAGCCCTCGCTCTCGCCCGGCACGGAAAAAACGTCCTCGATTATACCGCTGGTCAGAACGCGCTGCGCCCGAGCGTCGAGGCGCTGGTCAAAGACCTGGAAATGATCCAGAGGCTGGAGGAGATTGAGTTACGAGCAGCCGACATGAGCGTCGGGAACGGGATCGGGTACGCCCGTCCCGCCAACGAGTACCACCCCGCTTTCCAGAACTACGGCATCGACGTACTGGCGCTGGAGATCGATGCCGCGGCGGAGGTTCGTAAGCGGCAGATAGCCGATTACCTGATCGAATCGCTCGACGCCTGGGCGCGGGATGAGCAAGACCCGGCGACGCGCGCGCGGCTGCGGACAGTGGTGCAGAAGGCTGATCCGGAAGGAATCCTGGCGCGGCGGCGAGCGGCGCTGGACCGGGGCGATACGGCGGAATTGCAGAGGATCATCACCGACCTGGGGGCACTTGGGCGCGTGCCCCCTGCGACGCTCGCCATTCTCGGCGAAACCCTGTTCAGGAGCGGACTTCGCAAGGAAGCGATCGAGTTCCTGCGCGCCGCCCACGTCCAGCATCCGGAAGCCTTCTGGATCAACCAGAACCTCGCCAGCGCCCACGCTCGCACCGAGCCGCCACAGTGGGACGAGGCGCTGCGCCACTATACGGCGGCGCTCGCTCTGCGCCCGCGCAGCCACATGCTCTACACGAACATCGGGGTCGCGCTCAATGCCCTGGGCCAGCGAGCCGACGCCCTGGCGGCCTGGAGGAAGGCGCTGGAGCTCGAACCGACTTACGCACCGGCACTCAGCAACATCGGTTGGCTGTTCGTGAAGGACGAGCAGTACGACGAGGCCGAGGCGGCGCTCCAAAAGGCCATTGCCAAACAGCCGGATTTCGCAATAGCGCATCGAAACCTGGCGGTCCTCTACGGGAAGACGAAACGGACGACGGAGGCGATGGCGTCTTTCGACGAGGCGCTAAAATTCAACCATAGTCCCGCCGACGTCTACAGCGCGCGCGGCACAATCTGGATGATCGCGACAGAATTTGACAAGGCAATCGCGGACTTCCACCGGGCGATAGAACACGACGACAAGTTCGCGGAGGCGTACCACGGCCTCGGCGCGGTCGCTGAGAAGCAGAAGCACTACGCTGATGCCGTCCAGTGGTACGAGACCGCCCTGCGCCACGACCTCCAATTGGTGGCGACCCACTACCGGCTGGGAGTCACGTACTCCGCGTGGGGCCAGCAGTTGAAGTTCGGCTCGCCCCAACTCGCAACGGAGAAATTCGATAAGGCAATCGCATGGCTCAACGACACCATCCGGCTGGACGAGCAGTACGCGGAAGCCTGGTACAGCTTGGGAAACGCGTCGCGCGAACGCGGGCAAATTCAGGCCGCCATCACCGCCTTTGAGAGGGCCGCCGCCCTGAAGCCTGCTTCGGACGACGCGGCGTACCAGCCGCACTACAACCTCGGCAACATCTACCTTCGGCTGGGAGACTACCCACAGGCGATCAAGGCCTACCGCGCCGCGATCAGCGCCACCGGTTACGCCTTGGCCTACACCAACCTGGGCGTCGCCTTGGGCGAGCAGGGCGACCTCGCGGAAGCGGAGAAGTACGCCATGGAGGCCCTGGCGCGCGTCAAGAGCCCGGACAACATCCGCAACGTCGCCATTGCGCTCGATCGCCAGGGGCGATACGCCGAGGCCCTCGCAATTCTGCAGCGAAGTTTGGAGAGATTTGAGGGCGGAGAGGAACAAAGAGCACTGATCGAGG
>DASRJB010000253.1:0-3322 GCA_035649715.1 Pirellulaceae bacterium | reverse complement strand
CGGCACCTCCGCGGCCCGGAGGCGGAGCGGTGGAGCGACCTGTTCCTCTATCACCACGCCGAGTTCCTGCGCGGCAGCCAGGCGCCGGATGAGCAGTTCCGGGATTTCAAGAACCACGTGCTGCACGTGGAGGAGAACCTGTGGGGCGGCGCTCGTCTGGAAGCCCGCCGCTGGTACGGCCGCACCGTCGATAGCCTGCGCCGCCGCGAGTGGCCAGAGGCAGCCTATGCCGCGGGCGTATTGAGCCATTACTTCTCCGATCCGTTCATGCCGCTGCACACGGGGCAATGCGAGGAAGAGACGAAAATCCACCGGGCGCTGGAATGGAGCATCAGCAAGTCGTACGGCCGCCTGCAGCAGATCATCGAGCTCGATCAGGGAGGCTATCCACAGCTCGAAACGCCGCCCCGCGAAGATTGGCTCGAAAGGATGATCGTCACCGGCGCGGAGCTGGCCCACCAGCATTATGGCGCCATGCTCCAGCACTACGACCTGGCCCGCGGCGTGCGCGATCCACTGGCCGGCATGGATCAGGAATGCAACAACCGCATTGCCCAGTGCCTCGCCCATGCCGTCGTCGGCTTCGCCCGGGTGCTGGAAAGGGCGCTGGCTGAGGCGGAGGTCGAACCGCCGCTCGTCGAGACGACACTGCCGGGTTTCCTCGCAGTGCTTGGCGCGCCGCTGCGGCTGATCGCGCAGCACCTGTACGATCTGAGCGAGCGACTGACGATCGAGGCGGTCTTCGACGAAGTCCAGCGAACCGGCAAAGTCGTGAAGAACCTGCCGCCGGACGACCGTGAAATTCGTCAGCTCCACGCCGAGGAAGTCCTGCGCATCCCGCTGCACCAGCTCGACCAGCTGCCCACGAAGCTCACCGGCACTCTCAACGGCAGCGGCTGCGAAGAACGGCACCACCGAAACCGGCTGCGCACCGGCTCGCCGCTCGTTTCGTCGGGCGACTCGCTGGCGTGGCGAGAGGCACAGGCCAGGGGCCAGGAGCCAGGCGCCAGGTGCCAGGAGGCGGCGCCAGGTGGCCGCAAGCGTTTCGACGTCATTGCTCCTGCTCCCATTCCGCATTCCGCATTCCGCACTCCGCATTCGCTCCCGCCCCTCCATCCCAAATCCCCAATCCCCAATCCCAAATTCGCCTTCCGCCTTTCCTCCGGCAGTCCCGTGGTCGATGCCCCGTCGATCGGGCCGAAGGTGGCAGCGCGTTTGGAAAAGGCGGGGATCATCACCGTGGGCGACTTGCTTGCAGCCGAGTCAGAGGGCCTGGCCGGCGCGATGCGAGTCAGCCACGTCACGGCCGAGACAATCCACCAGTGGCAGCGCGAAGCAACGCTGGTCTGCCGCGTGAGCGAGCTCCGCGGCCACGAAGCGCAGATTCTGGTCGCCAGCGGCATCACCGACCCCGACGAGCTGGCGGCCGCAGAAGCTCAGCAATTGCTCGAGAAGATCACACCCTTCGTCGCCAGCAGCGAAGGCCAGCGGCTGCTTCGCAATCAGCAGCCGCCGAATCTGGCTGATGTGGCTCAGTGGATCGACCGCGCCACGAGCGCCCGCCGGTTGCAAGCGGCCTGATCGCCCGCCCGCGACGAAACGGCGAAGGGCGACTAAGATTGGTTGGACCAATCTGCATTCTGAAATCTGAAATCTGCAATCTGAAATTGGCCGATGTTCTACCCCGTCCGCCGCTTCACGCTCTCGTTCGAGCTGTTCCCGCCGAAGACCGCGGCGGGCGAAGCGTCGCTCTATGAGAACGTGCAGCAGCTCATGAGTTTTGAGCCGGACGTAATCACCTGCACGTACGGCGCAGGCGGATCGACGCGGGACAAGACGCTGGAGATCGTGCAGCAGGTGCGGCAGCGGTTCGGCGTGCGCGTCGCCTCGCACTTGACCTGCGTCGGTTCGACGGTCGAACAACTACAGAATTACCTCCGCGAGGCCCGCGCTCGCGGAATCGAAAACATCGTGGCTCTCCGCGGCGATCCGCCCAAGGGCGAAACAGCTTTCAAGCCCGTCGAGGGCGGCCTGCGTTACGCCAGCGAGCTGGTCAGCCTGATTTGCCGCGAGTTTTCGAAGTTCGGCGTCGCCGTCGCCGGCTATCCCGAGACGCACCAGGAAGCGGCGAGTCCCCAGGCCGACCTGGAGAATCTAAAGCGCAAGGTCGAGGCCGGCGGTCACTGCGTCATCACGCAACTGTTTTATAGCAACGCCGACTTCTTTCGCTTTCGCGACCGCTGCCAGGAAATCGGTATCCGCGTGCCGATTGTGCCCGGCATCTTGCCGGTCACCAACCTCGCTCAGATCCAGCGGATCACGTCGCTTTGCAAGGCCTGCCTGCCCGACGAGTTCGTCGCCGAGCTCTCTCAGCGCGACGACCCCGAATGGCAGTTCGCCGCGGGCGTACGGCAAGCGACCAGGCAGGTTCAAGAATTGATCGACGCCGGCGTGCCGGGGGTTCACTTCTACGTGCTGAACAAGTCGCAGGCGACCGCGGCGGTGCTAAGCGGCGTCAAGCGACCGTAACGCATCACGCCGTATCGTATACCGCGACCAATGGTCGCGGCTTTGATTACCAATCGACCACGCTGCCGTCGTCGCGGTCGTACGTCCGCTGATAGGGCTGGGGCTCGCCGACCTGGGCCATGAATTTGTCCTCGTCGATTTCGATCCCCAGGCCCGGCGCGGTCGTGACGGGCAGATAGCCTTTCTCGGCCTTGAACGGAGTCTTCAGGAGGTTCTCGTGCGAAGACGTGCCCCGCTCTTGAATCAGAAAGTTGGGAATCGCGGCGGCGATCTGGCAGCTGGCGGCCAGCGAGCAGGGGCCATTGGGATTGTGCGGGGCCAGCGGGACGTAGAACGTCTCGGCAATGCCGGCGATCAGCCGCAATTCGGTGATGCCGCCGGCGTAGCAGACATCGGGCTGTATGATCGTCGCCGCCTTCTGCTCCAGGACCTCGCGAAAGCTCCACTTGGTGAAGACCCGCTCGCCCGTGGCAATTGGGATGTGGGTCTTGGCCGCGATGTCGGCCATCACGCCGATGTTCTGGCACTGCACCGGCTCTTCGACGAAGTAGGGCTGATACGGCTCGATCGCCTTGATCAGCAGCATCGCGGTTTGGGGCTCGACCGCGCCGTGGAAGTCGAGGCCCAGGTCGATGTCTGGGCCGAGTGCCTGCCGCATGTCGGCGAAGCCCTTGGCCGCCCGCTGCACGAAGCCGGCACTCTCGACGTACTTGTACGCGGCTCGGCCGTCGGCTCGCAGGGCGCCCTTGAGAGCCGTGCAGCGACCGGCCTCGACGTCCTGCCGACTGCCATA
>DASRJB010000252.1:0-2278 GCA_035649715.1 Pirellulaceae bacterium | reverse complement strand
GCGCGAGCAGGTCGCCATTGAGGGTGTGCAGGGCCTGCGCCAGGTTGGGATCGGGCGCTCGCTCGCATTCGCAGACGCTGACCCGCCGAGGCTTGGCAAACGTGTTCAGGAAATAGTCGGGATACTCGGCGTCGGGCAGCTCGATCGCCCGCGTGCCCAGCGGCAGGTTGCGGTACTTGGTCTGCATCTGCGTCACGCTGTCGATAGCATCCAGCAGCGCCTCGGCCGGCAGCCGCTTCACCTGGTAATGGCTGTAGAACTTCGTGTCGCCGGCGTTGGCGGCCGTTGGCTGCGAATCGAGCTGATACAGCCGGCTGTTCATGATCGTGCGGATCAGCTGCTTCAGGTCGTAGCTGCTGTCGGTGAAACGCTTTGCCAGCGCGTCCATGAGCGGCGGATTGCTCGGCGGGTTCGTCGAGCGGAGGTCATCGACGGGATCGACCAGACCGCGGCCGAGCAGATAGCCGACGTAGCGGTTGACGACGTTTCGCGAGAAATAGGCGTTGTCCTTGCTCGTCAGCCAGTCGGCCAGCGGGATGCGGCGGTCGAGCGGATGATCGGCGGCTGGGCCGTCCAGCGGCTTGGGCTGAGCGACCTGGTTGGTCCGCGGATGCCGCACGTCGCCCGTATCGCGCACGATCACCGCCTGCTCGCGGCCGAACAGGCCGAACTCCTCGCTGTTCTTGGTGCCGGTGCGGGCAAAAAACGCCGCCAGGCCGTAGTAATCGTCCTGGCTGTACTTCTCGAACGGATGATGATGGCACTTGGCGCACTCGATCCGCACGCCGAGAAATAGCTGCGCCGTCGCCTCGGCCAGCATCGGCGCGTCCTTGTGCACGCGGTAGTAGTTGGCGGGCCCGGTCGTATAGATCGAGCCGCGGGCGGTGATCAACTCGCGGACAAACTTGTCGAACGGCTTATTGATCCGCAGCGATTCGCGAATCCAGTTGTGCATGGCCCACATGCCCTGCTCGCCCAGGTCCTGCGAGTTGTTCCTGAGCAGGTCGGACCACTTCAGCGCCCACCAGGCGGCGTAGGCATCGTTGTAGGTGTCGAGGGCCGGATTGCCGGTGAGGCCGAGCAGCCGATCGATTAGCTTTTGCCGCTTGGCCGGATCGGGATCGGCCAGAAAGGCCTTGGTCTCGTCCACGCTCGGTAGCGTGCCGATCGCATCGAGGAAGGCCCGCCGCACGAACGTGGCGTCGCTGCACAGGCCAGACGGCTCGATGCCCAGCTCGCGAAACTTGGCCGCCGCCAACTCGTCAATGAAGTTGTTGCTGTGCCACTCGGCCAGCTCGGCCATCTGGGCCGAGGGGATCACAAACAGCGACGTCGCCGCGAGCCCTTCGAAGCGGACCATGACGGCGGCCTGGCCCTGGCCCGCTGCTGTCACGACGCCGCTTGAGGTCACGCCGACGACGCCGTCGTCGAGCGAATCGAAGCGGGTCCAGGCCGTCACGTCGCGAACAGCGCCGCTGGCGTACCTGGCTTCCACGCGCAGCTGCTGCGTCAGTCCCTTCGGCCCGATGCGCTGCGTCGGCGTGACCGCGAGTTCGATGGCGCGGTCGTCGTCCTTCTGCGGTCCGGGAGCGCCGCTCTTAAGCCACGCGAGGAGAATCTGGTAATCGACCGACCCCTTCTCCAGCCGCTTGCCGCCGCCGTGGGGAACTTGCATCGTCGGCTTGAGCAGCAGCAGGCTCCGCTCCGGCTCGACGAAGTCGGCCCGCCGCTGCTGGGCATCACGGACCATCGCCGCGCGGTCCTTGTCGGGCTCGGAAGCAAAGACCGACAGCTTGAAACCGCCCTGCCCGTGCTGGGCCGCATGGCAGGCCGCCATCGCACAGCCCGCCTTCGTGAGGATCGGGGTGATCTGCTCGGAAAAACGGATGGCCGGCTGCCCTGAGACGCCGCTTACCTTGACGGGCACGCTCAGCTGCTCATCGCCGACGGATATGTCGACGTTCGCCTCGCCGTCGCTCACCGCCACGACCTGGCCCGACGCATTGACGCGGACGACGCTCTCATTCGAACTTGCGAATTTCGCGTGGCTGGTCAGATCCTCGCCTTCGCGTCGAGCCACGATCAATTGCACCCGCGAAAAACTGCCCGCCAGCTCGACGCGATCCGGGCTCGCCACCAGCGGAGGCACGGCGCCTTCCGCCAATGCCGGAGCAGCCAGCCACAAGACGGCGATCAGCCCAAGCTCCCTGGGGCGCAGCATGACTCAACCTTTCGGTGTAGCGGCGGGATGGACCGCGGAGGCAACTCCGCGAGCCCA
>DASRJB010000251.1:0-2198 GCA_035649715.1 Pirellulaceae bacterium | reverse complement strand
CAAGTGCTGCTTGGGACTCAGTGCGGGGAGTGGCTGGTCTCGTGTCAGCACCGCAAGCGTCACGCTTTCACCGGCGCAAATCCTGGTGGATTCGGTTGGAGCGATCTATCGGGCGCCGTACCGGATGCGGACGACACGCCTGGAGCAATTCTGGCCCTGTGCCGCTTGAACGCGGCCTGGGCTTGGGGCCATGCTCGCAATTGGCTCAAGGATCTGCAGAACGCCGACGGCGGATGGCCCACATTCTGCCGCGGCTGGGGCCGCCTGCCCTTTGACCGCAGCGGAACTGATCTGACCGCGCACGCGATTCGAGCCTTTCGCGAACTCGCCGAGCCCAGGGGGATACTCGGCGAGGATTACTTCGAGCGGCTGTATCGGGAGTGCGTCGATAAAGGCTTTGCGTACTTAAGACGAATGCAACGCCCCGACGGCTCCTGGTCGCCGCTTTGGTTCGGCAATCAGGATCATCCGCAGGAAGACAACCTGGTCTATGGCACGGCGAAGGTGCTGTTCGCGTATCGCGACTTGGGGCTGATGGATTCGCCCGAGGCGAAGCGCGGCGTGGCGTGGCTGGTGGCGAACCAGAACGCGGATGGAGGATGGGGGAGCGGGGTGTGGGGGAAATTGAGGATTGGGGATTTGGGATTGGGGATTTCGGACTCTGAACCCGATCTGTCCGAAATCCCAAATCCCAAATCCCAAATCCCAAATCTGAAATCCTCCGTCGAAGAAACCGCCCTCGCCGTCGAAGCCCTCCTCGCCGCCTGCCCACCAACCACCAACCACCGACCACCGACCGACCCCGCCGCCGCGGCGGTCTCCCATGGCCTCGCCTGGCTCCTCGACCGGGTGGATGCCGGCCAGCACCGGCAGCCGGCCCCGATTGGTTTTTACTTCGCCAAGTTGTGGTATTATGAGAGGCTCTATCCACTGACGTTTACTGTGGCCGCCTTGGGCCGCGCCTGCCGAAATTTCGCTCCCGCCGAAGAATCCGATTCGACGATGAAGCCCTCCGCGACTCGCGCCACGTGAGGACACCTTGGACGATGCAGCCTTGAGCGACACGCTGAGCCGCACAGGCCACGCGGCGAGCGGCACCAGCCGCAGCCTCGGCAGTGCGCGCGACGACACGCGCACCCAGCAAGACCGCGAGCCCGCAAGGGAAGTCCCTTACTCCGAAGACGCGCCGCCCGAGTTCGCTAGTGAGCCGCCCAAGAAGAGCAAGCGGCGGCAGACGGCGCATTTGAAGCTCGTGCCGCAGGACAAGCAGCTCCGCGAGAAGCTGCTGGCCGCGGCGTCGCAAGTCGCGGCGCAGCTCGACAAGAGCCGGCCGCTGACCAAGGACGAGATGGAAGGCGTGGCCCGCCGCATCCTGGCCGAAGCGGGCCAGCCCGAGGGCTACACCGGCTGGATGATGGTCATCCTGGCCACCGAGTTCTGGAAGGACCAGGTCGCGGCAATCCCGCCCAGCCGCCGTCTGTTCCTGCTGCCGCACTGTCTTAAGCACGCCGAGGGCTGCCCGGCCGACTACGACGAGTTCGGCCTGGAGTGCAAGAAGTGCGGGGCCTGCAGCATCGCCGATTTCCGCGGACTGGCCGACGAGATGGGCTACAAGGTGCTCGTGGCCGAAGGCTCGCCGATCGTGCTCAAGATCATCGTCAGCGGCTACGTCGATGCGATCGTCGGCGTCGCCTGTCTGAACGTGTTGGAGAAGGCGATCGACAAGATTTTGCTCGCCGGCATCCCCTGCATGGCCGTGCCGCTGCTCAGTAGCGACTGCCGCAACACCAGCGTCGATGACGACTGGGTGATGCGGATGATCAAGCTGCAAGCGACCGACGCCGCGCCGCAAACGCGGACGTACGTGCACTTGCTCAGGGCCGCTGCGAACCTGTTCAAGCCCCAGGAGCTGGAGCGGATCGCGCCCAAGTCTCGCAAAGCCGCGACCAGTGGTCGCGGTTCACGGGAAGGCGGAATTCGGGAGAGCGAGGCTCCCGCCGAGCCGAACGGGGATAGACCGCGACCATTGGTCGCGGCTTTGGATCCGATTTCCGCCACCGAGGCCATCGCCTACGACTTCCTCGCCAAGGGCGGCAAGTACAGCCGGCCGTTCATCACGCTGGCGGTCTATGACGCGCTGACCGGCGGCAAAGGCACCGGCGGCAGCGGCGCGGACGAGGTCGCGAAGTTCAGCGATT
>DASRJB010000250.1:0-10348 GCA_035649715.1 Pirellulaceae bacterium | reverse complement strand
GAGTTTCCGAAAGTCGGCCTGGCGAAATCCGACCGACTTCACCTGCCGCTGCAGCTGGCTGCGCATCGCGGCCCACTTCGTCTTGTTCCAATGCGTGCGGTTGCGGATCAAGTAGGCCCAGCGGATCGCGAACTCCTGCAGGACGGGACCTCCCGGCACGGGGATTTCCGCGCCGGCGTCGGTGCGAATGACGGCCGCAGGCGACGAACTCTTGCGGCGGGTGCGTGAGAGCCTGGCCATCGATGCAGCAGGGCGAAAGGAACGCGGGCGTCGTTTCCTCTTTACACTAATCGGAATTAGCGCCAAATTCCGGGAAGCGGGGTCAAAATGCCGTTAGCCGCTGGGAGCCCGGTCGTGCCATTCGTGCGGATTGCCAACGGGGCGGGATTTCTCGGCGACTGGCTGGATGCGCCCCGCCGGCTGGTCGAGCGAGCCGAGGTCGATTACCTGACGATCGAGCACCTCGCCGAATTGACGATGTCGATCCTGGCCCGCCTGCGCGAGAAGGACCCCAGCAGCGGCTACGCCGAGGACTTTCTCGTCATCCTGAAGAGCCTCACGCCCGCTCTGCAGCAGCAATCGCAGCTCAAGATCATCGCCAACTCCGGCGGCATGAACCCGCCCGCGTGCGTCCGGGCCGCCTCCGAAATCCTCGTCGCCGCGAATCTCGGCGACACGCCGCTCGGCTGCGTCACCGGCGACGACCTGCTGCCGCGCTTGCCCGAGCTGATGGCCGCCGGCTGCGAGTTCAAGAATCTCGACACGGGCCAGCCGTTAGCGGAAATCCTTTCCCCAGCTCAAAGCCCCCAGCGCCCAGCCCCCCTCGTTTCCGCCAACGCTTACCTCGGCGCTCGCCCCATCGCCGACGCGCTGGCCGGCGGCGCCCGGATCGTCGTCACGGGCCGCGTCGCGGATGCGTCGCTCACCGTCGGGCCCGCGGTGCACCATTTCGGTTGGAAGTGGGACGAATGGAACAAGCTCGCGGGCGCTAGCGTCGCCGGGCACCTGATCGAGTGCGGCGCACAGGCCACCGGCGGCTACAGCGCCCTTTGGGAGCAGTACGACCTGGCCGACGTCGGATACCCGATCGCGGAAATAGACGCCGGCGGCGAAGCGGTCATCACCAAGCCGGCGGGCAGCGGCGGGGCGGTCAGCCGCCGGACGGTAGTCGAGCAACTCGTGTATGAGATCGGCGATCCGCGGCACTACCTGACGCCCGACGTCGATTGCGACTTCACGACCGTCACGGTCGCGGAAACCGGGCCGGACCGCGTGGCAGTGCGCGGTGCGACCGGGCGGCCAGCGCCGGACAGCTACAAAGTCTCGCTCGCCTACCGCGACGGCTGGATGGCGAGCGGGACGCTGCTCGTGTTTGGTCCCGACTGCCGCGAAAAGGCCGAGCGGTGCGGCTCGATCATTCTCGAGCGCTGCCGGCTGGGCGGCTTCGAGTTGGCCCGCACGCAGGTCGAATTGCTGGGCTTCGGCGGCGGAGTTCCGGGTGCGTGGTTCTGGCGCAAGTATCAGGCGCCGGGCGAACTGGTCCTGCGGGTCAGCGCCCACGACTCGCGGCGGGAAGCGATCGAGTGTTTTGCCCAGCAATTCGCCCCGCTGATCACCAGCGGCCCGGCTGGGCTGGCCGGTTACGCCTCCGGCCGGCCGCAAGTGCGACCGGTCTTCGCTTATTGGCCGACGCTCGTCCCGCGTTCGCTGGCCCTGCCCAAGGTGGAAGTCCGCAGCGCCCGCGACTGGGCGGCACACTAACCCGACGCGAAAGCGAGGCAGTGGGCGTCACCAACCCGACGCGCAAGCGAGGGACTTCTTTGAAAGATTTGCACTCGGAATTGCAAGCATCGCTCTGCTATCGCCGGAGATGGCCGCCCCCGCACGTTCGCGCAACACCAAGTCCGGCAAACACTTAACCACCGCTTCTTCGCGGGCGGCAAGATTTGCCGCCCGCTTGGCACCGGGCTTGCTTTACACGCCGAGCGTCGAAGGGATTCCTCGCGGGGCTGGATGGCCCACTCGAAATCCACCCCGCCACTCGGACAGGAGGCTGCCGTGACGATCGCCCGCATTCATTGCCAGGTGCTGGAAATGCCCGACCGCGAAGACTGGCTTCCCCGCACCGACCTCGGGCAGCCCCGCGATCTGCTTCCCTGGGCCGATCCCTACATCGCCCAGCTGATCCACCAGCTGGAAGACCGGTTCGACGTGGAGGACTCACTCGCCGAGCCCTGCGATCCCTTCGCCCCGGACGACGAGGACTGGCTCTTGGCCGGCGACGATTGGGAGGACGCGTTCATTCCCCGGTCGCTCGATGCTCCGCGGCGGCGCTGGCATCCGCCCGTCTATGGCGGCTTTCCGCTGCTCGAAGACACGATCACCGAGCTCGCCGAGGACGCCGACGCCGATGCGAACTGAAGCTCTCCCGGCCGCAGCCGCCGTCATCGCCCCGGGCCTCCGTCGCGAGCGGCTGGCCAGGCGACTGGACGCGCTGGGGCTGGCCACGCGCGTGCCCACCCACATCCGCACGCGGCCGCGGCGCGTGGACGTGCTGCTGGATGGACGGCCGGCGGCCCTCTTGATGAAGACCACGACGCCGCTGTTTGCCAGGCACTAGACCGCGACCACTGGCGCGCCGCTCGCGGGGATGTCTATAATTGGGCGATCTGACCCGCCCCATTTTGGCATCCGCGCTCGGCACGACGCCCCATGTCACAGCCCGCTCTCTCGGACGAGATTCTCGGCAAAATCCATCACGGCGACTGCATCGCGGGGATGAACTCGCTGCCCGCCGGCTCGGTCGATCTGGTCTTCGCCGATCCGCCGTTCAACATCGGCTACGACTACGACGTCTATCACGACGCCAAGGACTATCACGAGTACCTGGCCTGGTCCCGCCAATGGATCGGCGCGGTCCACCGCGTGCTCAAGCCCGACGGCACGTTCTGGCTGGCCATCGGCGACGAATACGCGGCCGAGCTGAAGCTCGAATCGCAGCAGCTCGGCTTCCGCGTCCGCAGCTGGGTCATCTGGTACTACACCTTCGGCGTGAACTGCAAAACCAAGTTCAGCCGCTCCCACGCCCATCTGTTCCACTTCGTCAAAGACCCCCAGCGGTTCACCTTCCGCGCCGAAGAGCTGGAAAACCGGATTCCCTCGGCTCGGCTGCTCGTGTACGGCGACCGGCGCAGCAATCCGACTGGCCGCCTGCCCGATGACACCTGGATATTGCGGCCGCAGGACCTCAGCGGGCACTTCACCGCCGAAGAAGACACCTGGTTCTTCTCGCGCGTGGCTGGCACGTTCAAAGAGCGAGCCGGCTTTCACGGCTGCCAGATGCCCGAGCAGCTGCTGGGACGGATCATCCGCTTCTGCTCGCACGAGAACGAAATCGTGCTCGATCCGTTCAGCGGCAGCGCGACGACGCTGGCGGTCGCCAAGAAGCTCAGCCGGCGTTTTCTGGGATTTGATCTGTCGAGCGCCTACGTCAAACAAGGCACGCGGCGATTGTCGGGCATTTCCGTAGGCGATCCGCTCGACGGCGCTCCCGAGCCGACGATGAGCGCGCCCAGCACCGCCAACGGCCGAAAGCTGGCCGATAAGCAAAACGGCGCGGCCCGCCGTCGGCGATTGACCTCCAAGCGAGTTGCCAAGTAGGCCTCACTCCAGCACAAACAGCCCCGGGAGCTGCTCGCTGCCGGCGTCGATCCAGACGAAGTCGTCGGGATCGACCGGCAGGTCGGCGGTGGAGTCGGCGAGCGAAGCGGCGTCGGCGGGGCGGGGGCTGATCACGATCAGCCGCGCGCCGCGGGGAGCGGCCTCAAGAGTCTGCGTCAGGCTCTCCGACAGCAAATAGCTTCGGCGCGGCACGAGGTCGGCGAGCTCGGTGAGCGCCTCCTGGCAAAACAGCGGCGATGACGGGCCGCAGTGGATCTTCGGCGGATGCCCCGCCAAGGCGACCGTCAGCCGCGACTGCCCGCGGCTGGTAAGGTCGTGCACGGCGGTCGCCGCCAGGCTGATCGCCAGCTCCAACAGCCCCTGGTCGCGCTCGGTTGGCCGCGGCGGCAGATAGGGATCGAGCAGGAGCGCACAATCGCGGCTGCGGCGGCGTTCGTATTGCCGCACGATGGGCCGGCCGAGCTTGGCGGTCGTGCGCCAGTGAATCCAGCGGAGGCTGTCGCCGCTTTGCCAGGGCCGCAGCCCGTAGTAGTCGCCGTCGGTTACGCCGCGTTGCGGATGCCGCCGCTGATCGCCAATCAATTCGGCCTCCAAGAGCGCCGCCCACTCGGGCAGCAGCCGGCCGATTCGCGGGGCGACGATCAGCTCGTCGTATTCGTTCAGAGTGATCTGCGCCTTGACCAGTCCCAGCGGAAACCGCGACGAAAGCCGGAGTGGGCCGAAGCGGTACCGCCCGCGGCGATGCAGCGTGATGCGATACGTGCCCAGCCCGCTTCCCCGCGCCGGCACATGCGGAATCACCGCCGCCGCGGCCGTATCGTGCCGATGAAACGGATCGAATCGAGCCATCCTCCAGCGCAGCCGTTCCCACCAGGTGTTCTGACTCCCGACGCCCGACTCCCGACTCCCGAACCCTGAACCCTGAACCCCGAACCCTGAACCCTCCCCCACCCAATCCTCCACCCGCAGCAGCCACGAGCTCATCCACCGCCGCGAGTTGCGGACTTCGATCTCGACGGTCAGCGGCTCGCCGGCCAGGATTTGCTCGGGCAGCTTGCGGCGGGCCGCCAGGCCGCTGAGGCTGGCCATCACCAGCCGCCAGTTGAAGAGCAGCGGGGCGATCATCATGCCGGCCAGCACGACCAGCAGGTTGACGTTGCGCAGGATCGCCCCGCCGACGATGAACGCCAGCACCGCCAGGTAGTACCAGCCTTCGCGAGTCAGCCAGGCACGGCGGCGGAGGGGCATGGCGGAGGGGCTAGTGGCTAGTGCTGGTGGCTAGTGCTGGTTCGCGGGCAACTTGCAAATTCTGCTGCACGTGTCCTCGTTTCCGATCACTAGCACTAGCCACTAGCCCCTAGCACTGTTACGTCGGCACCGGCGTTTGTTCGATGAGCCGGCGGATGATCGCCTCGGCGGCGTCGCGCTGGTTGGTGCGGAGGAAGCCCTTGAGGATTACGCGGTGCGAGAGGACCAGCGGCGCGAGCCGCTTGACGTCGTCGGGTACCACGAAGGTCCGCCCTTCGACCAGGGCCAGCGCCTGGGCCGCGCGGTACAGGCTGAGCGCGCCGCGAGTGCTGACGCCGACCCGCAATTCGTCGCTCTTGCGGGTGCGATCGACGATCTCCAGCAAGTAGCTGCTCACCGAGTCGTCGAACGCTACCGTCCGCACCGCCTCCTGGATCGCCGCGACCTGCTCGCACTCCACGACCGGCGCCAGCTCGTGCACCGGCTCGCCCTGCCGATGCGTCGTCAGCACGCGCCGCTCGTCCTCGCGGCCGGGATAGCCCATCGAAATGCGAAGCAAGAACCGGTCGAGCTGGCTCTCGGGCAGCGAATAGGTGCCCTCGTATTCGAACGGGTTCTGCGTCGCGATGACCAGAAACGGCCGCGGCAGCGGCAGCGTCTGCCCATCGATCGAGACCTGCCCTTCGCTCATCGCTTCCAACAGGGCCGACTGCGTCCGCGGCGGCGCGCGGTTGATCTCGTCGGCCAGCACGATGTTGGCGAAGATCGGCCCGCGGTGAAATACGAATTTTGTCTGCGCGCTGTCGAAGACCGAGCTGCCCAGAATGTCGCTCGGGAGCAGGTCCGGCGTGAACTGCAGCCGGCAAAAGTCCCCCGCGACGCTCTTGGCCAGGGCCTTGGCCACCAGCGTCTTGCCGACACCGGGCACGTCTTCCAGCAGCACGTGCTCGCCCGACAGCAGGGCGACCAGGCACCAGCGGACGACGTCGGCCTTCCCCAGGACCACGCGGCCCATGTTCTCTTCGAGCTGGGCGATCAGCCGCTGCAACTGCTCCTGCGGCAGCCTCTCGATGTCCTTCGCAGCGGCAGCGGAGAGGTCCATACGGCCATCTGCCCCAGGCAAGTCTGCCATTTGGGCGGCAAGGTTAAGACACCACCCCAAGACGTGAGACCGCATTATCCTACCGCCGCCGCTCGCCATTGTCTGCGGCTGCGAAACACAAACTCCCTCAAGCGGCCAGTTTCGCTGGTTTGCCGGGCTTCGCCGCATCAAATGACCTTTCCTCCGCGGGCAGCGTCTGGTATTCACCCCCGACCCAAATTCCCCGAATTCCGGGCCTTTCGCAGGGACGCGACCATGCGGGCAGCTATCGATTTCTTCCAGCGGGGCATCACGCGGATCAATGCCCGCATCGCGATTCTCGTGTTCGTGGTGGCCGCCGGCGGCGTCGCCGTCTGGCAGGGCTTCACCCATATGTCGCGCAACCAGCCGAAAGCCGAAGGCCCGACCAAGCAAATCGCCATTGGCACGCAGCCGGCCGGGGGCGACGTCGTGCCGCTGGGATCGTTCCTGCCCAGCACCCAGCCGCTGAATTCGGCTGGTTCTGCGGGCGGCACGCACCAGCTCATTGCCTATGGGCAGCAGGACAGTCCCGCGACTGCGCCGCCTTCCACGGCGCCGCCGGCGGCTGCTCCGCCCGCCAATTCGTACCTGCCGACGAACAATGACTCGCTCGGCGGATATGGCGGGTCCTATGGCGGCGGAACGTTCGCAGCACCGCCGGCGACTGGCGCGCCCACTACCGAGGCAATTCCCGAAAACCAGTACCGCAGCGGCACCAGCAGCACTGCCAGCATCTCCGACAGCCCGGCGCAGGCTCAGCCGCTCAGCGCCGCGCCGTATGGCGGCGCAAGCAATGGCAAGGCGCTCAATCCCACCGGCGACGGCGGCGGTCAGGGCGGCTCTTCGCGCCGCGGCGGCGCGTTCAGCGGCCAGATCAGCGACGCGCCACCGCCGACGGACCCAACGGCTGCCCAAAGTGAGCCGGCGTCCGCCGCGGCTGCGCCCTACGCCCAGCCCGCTCCGCTGCCAGCAGCCGCGCCACCGGCCAACCTGCTGCCGCCAGCCGAGCTGAACTCCAGCCCCTACAGCACAGCATCCCGCAGCGCAAGCGAGGGACTCTCCGGACGAGCGCTGACCGCCATTGGCGGCGCCAAGCTCGCAGCCGCGACGCCCGGCGAGCGCCAGCTCGAAGGGCCGCAGCAGCCGGCGATCTCGCTCGAAAAGGTCTCGCCGGCCGAGATTCAAGTCGGCAAGGCGGCGACGTTTGAGCTCTACGTCCGCAATACCGGCCAGGTCCCGGCCCACCAGGTGCTGGTGACCGATCACGTCCCGGCAGGCACGCAGCTCGTCGATGCCCGGCCGCAGCCGCAGCAGGGACCGGACGGCGCGCTGGCCTGGGGCCTGGGCACGCTGCAGCCCGGCGAGGAGACCCAGATCACGCTGCAAGTCATGCCGCAGGCCGAAGGCGAAATCGGCAGCACGGCCCACGTCAGCTTCTCCGCGGCGGCCACCAGCCGGAGCATCTGCACGCGTCCGCAGCTCACGATCGAGCACACCTCGCCGCCGAAGGTGCTGATCGGCGAATCGTTCCACGTCGAGATCACGGTCAGCAATCCCGGCAGCGGTCCGGCAACCGGCGTGCGGATCGAGGAGGACGTGCCCGCGGGCCTGGCCCACGCGGCCGGGGCGCAGCTCGAATACGAAGTCGGCACGCTGCGGCCGGGCGAGTCGAAGCGGCTGCAGCTCTCGCTGACCGCGAAGCAGGCCGGGCAGATTCAGAACACAATTCATGTCAAAGGGGACGCCAACCTGGCGGCCCAGCACTCGCTGGGGCTGGAAGTCGTCGCGCCGCAGCTGGAGGTCGATGTCGAAGGACCGAAGCGCCGCACGCTGGCCCGGCAGGCGACCTACACCGTGCAGATCGCCAATCCCGGCACGGCGGCGGCCCGCGACGTGGAGCTGGTGGCGTTCCTGCCGCGGGGCATGAAGTTCGTCGCGACCGACGCCCAGGGCCAGTACGACGCGGCCCAGCACGCCGTCTTCTGGAGCCTGGAAGAGCTGCCCCCCGCCAAGGCCGGCGCGGTCAAGCTCACGGCGATCCCCGTCGAGCCGGGCGACCAGCGGCTGCGGGTCGAGGGGCGAGCCGGGCTTGGCCTGACCGCGGCCGACGAGCAGGTGGTGCAGGTCGAGCAATCGGCCGAGGTGGTCGTCAACGTCAAGGACTCGGACGAAGTCATCGAAGTCGGCAGCGAGACGACGTACGAAATTCGGGTCACGAACACGGGCACGAAGGCCGCGACGAACGTGCGGATCGTCGCCCGGATGCCCGAGGGCATGGCGGCGGTCAACGGGGAAGGCCCGACGCGGGCCGCCGGCGACGCCAGCCAGATCACGTTCGACCCGCTGGCCCGCCTCAATCCGCAGGAAGAGGTCATCTACAAGGTGCTCGTTCAGGGCCGGCAGGCCGGCGACCACATCGTGAAGGTCCAGTTCTCCACCGACGAGCAACCCACGCCCGTCACCCGCGAGGAGAGCACGCGGGTCTATCAGGATCGGTAGGCCAGCGAGTTGGTGATCGGTCGCCCTTAAGCGACTGCCGGCGATATAACGAAAACTGCTTCGGGCGAAGATTCTCACTCGCCCCACTGCGCCGCGACGTGCATCACAAAGGCTTGGTATAGATACACTTCGGACGCGCCGCCGGAAAACTAGCCGCCTTAGGATCATAAGCCTTTGAGGGCCCGGCGGGGAGTTTCCGTTATATAAGAGGCCGATCGCCAACGGGGCCGATTTTGCCCTAGACCTCACAACCAAATTGCGACAGAGCAGGGCCAGCGCGGCCAAAATGGCAGGCCGCTAGGCCAAAAGGAACTATACTGCAAATAGCGTACCAATGTTCACAATTGGTCGCCCGCGTCGCTGCCGCCGGTCGGCGGCTGGGGTGGCTCGTGCGGGATGACGATGGGCGGGCAGGTTCGCTGCACGCCGTCTTCGAGCAGCTTCATGACGACCGGCCGGCCGTCGGCTTGCTTCATCTGGCACAGGCAGTGCCGGAAGGTCACGCTGCCGGGCGTCCGCTCGCGGTGTTTGCAGAGCGGACATTCCCACAACCGGCGGAGGTCGTATTTCAGCCGTTCGTGCGGACCCTTCATGGTCCACATCATAACGCGTCAGCCGGGACCGCGGTTGGTCCCGGCTGATGGTTGGTGCGGCTGAACCTTGCAGCTAGGCGTTGGCAAACAGGCCGGCGATGAGGAGCGAGTTGACGGCGGTGTCGACGAACGTGACCAAGTCTCCCGCCATGGGGGCGAAGCCCGCCGGCAGCGGATTGCCGCCCTCGATGCCACCGAAGCTCGACAGCCGCAGCTCGCCGAATCCGTTTTCGTCGGTCAGGACGTGGCCGAGTTCGATCGTGCCGGTTGCAGCCAGCAGGTCCAATCCCGACGCGGCGCCGTAGATGTAGATCTGCAGGAAGGTCTCCATACCCAATTCGGTCATTTGCTGCTCATAGTGCACCTCACCCGACACTAGGGCGCCGTTGAGGCCAGCCAGGAGCGGCTGGAAGCTCGGCTCTGGCGGCGGAGGAGGAGGAGGCGGGGGAGGAGGCGGGGGCGGTGGAGGAGGAGGCGGAGGCGCGTCGAAGTCGAATTCGACGCCGCCAATCAGCTTGTTCTTGCCGGCGTCGCCGTCGAGCTGGTTGCTGCCAGCGCCGCCGTCAAGATGATCGTCGCCCGCTTCGCCCTTGAGGTTGTCGTCCCCTTCGCCGCCCTTCAGTTTGTCGTTGCCGTCGCCGCCGTAGAGCCAGTCGTTGCCGGCGTCACCCCACAAGTGATCGTGGCCGGCGTCGCCCCACAGCTCGTCGTTGCCCCAGCCGCCTTTGATCTGGTCCTTGCCGTCGCCGCCGTGCAGCTGGTCATCGCCCCCCTCACCGCTGAGGTGGTCGTGTCCGCCGCCGCCGTCGAGCAGGTCGTTGCCCAGGCCGCCGGTGAGCTTGTCGTCGGCGTCGCCGCCGAGCAACTGGTCGTCGCCGTCGTTGCCGGCCAGGTGGTCCTTACCCGCGCCGCCTTCCAGGATGTCGTTGCCCCAGCCACCGGTCAGCTTATCGTGGCCCGCGCCGCCGAGGACGTGATCGTCGCCCATGCCGCCGTTGGCCTGGTCCTGCCCAGCGCCGGCGTCAACGAGGTCGTTGCCGTCGCCGCCGCTGACCTTGTCGTTGCCGTCGTCGCCGAACACCTGGTCGTGGCCGGCGCCGCCGCGGAGGTCGTCGTTGCCCTTGCCGCCGCTGATCCAGGCGTCGATCGCTACATTCGCGCCGATCTCGACCCGGTCGTTGCCGTTGCCGACGTCGATGTTGAT
>DASRJB010000249.1:0-3790 GCA_035649715.1 Pirellulaceae bacterium | reverse complement strand
TCGCCCGACCTGGTGGCCTCCGAATGGCGGCGGATGAAGCTGCGGATGCGGACGCCCGAGCACGTGCGGGCCTTCCTGGCTTGCACCGAGTATGACGCGCTCGACTGCATCCGCGATTCGATCATCGGCGAGACGAACAAGGAAAAGTGCCAGGAGCTGGTCGAGGCGTTCACCCGCGTCAGCGCGCCGGAAGCGGCCGCGCCGATGCTGGAGTGCAAGCTCTCCTGCAAGACGCCCAGCGCAGCGCGCGAGTGGCTCGACACGCACGTCGGCCACGCCGTCGCCGGGCTGATTGAAGCGGCCGGCGGCCGCGGCAAGCTGGCCGAAGCTGCCATCGATTATCTCCGCGGCGTGAAGCGGCTGGGGCACGCGGAGGCGATCGCCGCGGCCCTCCAGAAGGTCAAAAACGCCGAACTGGCCGGAAAGGTCCAGCGCGACGTGCTCGACCACGAGGAGAAGTCGTTCGAGCCGCTCGCCGACAAGACAACGCCCGACTGGCTCAAGAAGGCGCTCGCCGCCGTGAGCAAGGTCAAGGCCCACAAGCTGCCCGCCTGGGCCGCGCCGGCCAATCTGCCGCCGCTGCCGGTGGGCGAAAAGCGGCTCAGCGACGAGCAGGTGACCACGGTTCTGAACGTGCTCGCAGCCACGTCGATCGCGGAAAAAGGCGATCCGCTCCTGGCCGCGCTGCGGGAGCACGTCGAGCGCCACGCCCGCGACGAGTTCGCCTGGAAACTATTCCAGTCCTGGAGCGAAGACGGCTGCCCCTCGAAGGAAAAGTGGGCGATGGGCGCGATCGGACACTTGGGCGGCGACATGTCCGCGCTCAAGCTCACTCCGCTGGTGCGGGTCTGGCCCGGCGAAAGCCAGCACCAGCGGGCGGTATTTGGCCTGGAATGCCTCCGCGCAATCGGCAGCGACGTGGCCCTGATGCAGCTGGCCGGGTGCGCCCAGAAGCTCAAGTTCAAGGGCCTCAAGGCGAAGGCCGAGCAGTTCGTCAACGAGGTTGCTCAGGAGCGCGGGATGACGCGGGCCGAGTTGGAGGACCGCGTCGTGCCCGATTGCGGCCTCGACGAGCAGGGCCGCCACGAATTCGACTTCGGCTCGCGGAGCTTCGCGTTCGTGCTGGGCAGCGACCTCAAGGCGATGGTCAAGGACGCGGACGGCAAGGTCCGCGGCGATTTGCCCAAGCCGGGCGGCAAAGACGACGCCGCGAAATCCGAGCAGGCGGTGGCCGACTGGAAGCTGATGAAGAAGCAGATCAAGGAGGTCGCCACCATTCAGGCCGGCCGCCTGGAGCAGGCGATGGTCACCGGCCGCCGCTGGAAGGTGGACGACTTCGTCACGCTGCTCGTCAAGCATCCGCTGATGACGCACCTGGCCCGCTCGCTGGTCTGGGGCGCGTTCGACGCCAAGGGCCAGCGGCTAATGGCGCTGCGGGTCACCGAAGAGCGGGACTTTGCCGACGTCAAGGACAACGCCCTCTCGCTTGCCAAAGCGGCCACCGTGGGCGTCCTGCATCCGCTGGAGCTCGACGAAGCCGAGCGATCAGCCTGGGGCGAGGTGCTCAGCGACTACGAGATCGTCGCGCCCTTCCCGCAATTCGGCCGCGCGATCTACAAGCTGGCGCCGGGCGAAGAGAAGACCGACGACCTGAAGCGGTTCCACGAAATGAAGCTGGTTGCTCCCACGCTCGTCTTTACCCTGGAAAAGCTCGGCTGGATTCGCGGCACCGCGATGGACGGCGGCTGCTTTGACGAGCACTCCAAACAATTCCCGGCGGCCGATGTCACGGCGGTCGTCGTGTACGAGGGCGTCGTCGGCATGGGCTACATCGACCCCAACGAAATGCTGACCGTCAAGAACGTGCAGTTTGTCGGTGGAATGCGGAAGCCCTCGGGCTACGGATTGGACACCAAGGGCGTCCTTAAGCTCGGCGCCGTGCCGCCGGTCGTGATGAGCGAGGTGCTGGCCGATCTGCAGGTCCTCAAGAGCAAGGCCAAGTAGTCGATGGCGAAGAAGAAACCAGCCGAGGCAGAAGCTCCTGCAAATGGAGCTGCCGCACTTCAGCGGCCGGCGGCCGAGATGCTCTATGCCGACGAGCTGGCCCGCCTGACCGAAGCATCCGCGGATGAGCCCAAGCCCCGCGGCTGGCGGCTTTCGCCCCGGGCCGCGCTGTCGTTCGTGCTGGGCGACGCCGAACGGGGGATTGCGCCCAAGTTCGTCGGCCGGCGGGCATTTCTGGAGCGGTGCATCGTCTCGCTGGCCACCAACCGCGGGCTGATGCTCATTGGCGAGCCCGGGACCGCCAAGAGTTACCTGAGCGAGCTTTTGGCCGCGGCGATCAGCGGCGACTCGACGCTCACGATCCAGGGGAGCGCGGGTACGACCGAGGACAACATCAAGTATTCGTGGAACTATGCCTTGCTGGTGGCCGAAGGGCCCAGCGAGCGGTCCCTTGTACCCGCGCCGCTCTATCTGGGGCTCAAAAACGGCCAGCTCGTGCGGTTCGAGGAGATCACCCGCTGCCCGCTCGAAATCCAGGACGTGCTGCTATCGGTGCTCAGCGACCGCGTGATGACGATCCCCGAGCTGGCCGGCGAAAACCGCTCGCTCTTTGCCCAGGCGGGGTTCAACGTGATTGCTACCGCCAACACGCGCGACCGCGGCGTCAACGAGATGAGCGCCGCCCTGAAGCGGCGGTTCAATTTCGAGACGGTGCCGTCGATCGCCGAGATCGGCGAGGAGATGGCCCTCGTCGAGCGCGAGACCAATCGCCTGCTCTCGCGGGCCGGCGTGCCGGTGGCCGTGACGCCGCCGATCACCGAGCTGCTCGTCACGACGTTCCGCGAGCTGCGGACCGGCAAGACCACCGATGGCAAGGGAATGGAGACGCTGTCGACGGTGCTCAGCACAGCCGAGGCGGTGAGCACGGCCTGCGCCGCGGGCATTCACGCCTATTTCTACGACGACGGCGAAGTGCGGCCGCGGCACGTGGTGCAGCACCTGGTGGGGACCGTGCTGAAGGACAACCCGGAGGACCTGACCAAGGTGCGGCATTATTTCGAGCACGTCGTCAAAAAGCGCGGCAGCCCGCTTTGGAAGAGCTTTTATGAAGCCCGCCACGAGCTCGGCTAAGCCCCAGGCGAGCGGGAAGCGTAAGCTGCCCGATAGCGCTGCGCCGCCAGCCGAGGCCACGCCATCGGGAGGCTCACGCCTCCCGCTCGCCGCGGCAACCGGACTCGAACAGCCCCTCATCGACCGCCTGTGCGCCACCACCGCCGCGGTCGTCTATTTTCCCGTGCGGCACCACAGTCCCGCCGCCGGACGGCTGGTCGCGGAGCTGATCGGCAATTCACGCCCGGCAGCCGTGCTGATCGAAGGGCCCAGCGACTACAACGCCGACTTTCGCGAGCTGCTGCTGGACCACGAGCTGCCGATCGCGATCTACAGCTATTTCCAGGACGCAGCGGGCGAGCGGCGCGGGGCTTACTATCCGTTCTCCGAGTACTCGCCCGAGTGGCAGGCGATCCGCCGGGCCGCCGAGCTGGAGATTCCGACACGGTTTATCGATCTTCCCTGGGTGGAAGTCGCCGATCTCGACCGGGCCACGCACCGCTATGCCGACGCCGAGCTCCGCCGCGGGCGCTACGTCCGGGCGCTCTGCGACCGGCTGGGCGTTGAAGACTTCGACGACCTGTGGGACAAGCTGATCGAATCCGAAGAGCGGCTCACGCTGGAGACCTATCTGCAGCGCGTCCATTTGCTCTGCTGGCACACGCGCCTGTGGGAG
>DASRJB010000248.1:0-2792 GCA_035649715.1 Pirellulaceae bacterium | reverse complement strand
TGGAGGTGAAGATGGCCGACGGGCGGACGCTGTACACGACCGAGAAGCAGCGCCCGGTCACGCTCTGGGAACTGGCCAGCGGCCGGGTCGTCAAGGAACTCCTGCTGGAAGACGGCGGCGGCGGGCCGGTGGCGTTCTCGGCAGGCGGCGAACGGTTCGCCGTCGCATCGGCGGGCGTGAAAGACCCCAAGATTGCGATCTACAGCACCGCCACCGGCGAGCGGCTGGAGTCGATCGACAGCCAGGCGCGGTGCCTCTGCTTCGCCCAGGACGGCAAGTCGCTCGTCGCGGGGCAGGCCAATTCGACCGCCCTGGTGTGGCAGCTTCAGTCGGGGGCGAAGTAGCAAAGGAGGATCCAATGTTCCACGGCATTGTCATGGCAGGCCTGCTCGTGGCCGCGCCCGGCCCGGAAGTGGCTGCCGATTTGCAATTGCCCGTACCGATTCGGGCCGGCGGCCGGCCGCTGGACGTCGAGCGGGACGGGCACTCCGCGCCGTTTGCGGGCGACATCGACGGCGACGGCGTGCGCGACCTGCTCGTCGGCCAGTACGAGCAGGGTCGCCTGCGGATTTATCGCAACCTGGGAACGAACGCCGAGCCGCGATTTGAAACGCACGCCTGGCTGACCGCCGGCGGGCAAATGGGCCGCGTGCCCGAAGGCTGATGCATCGGCTTCGTTCCACAGTTAGTGGACCTCGACAGCGATGGACTCAGTGATTTGATTTCGGGCTCCTGGCCGGGCGAACTGTATTTCTTCCGCCGGCAGGCCGACGGAACTTTTGGGGCGGCCGAGCAGCTGCAGGACAAGTCGGGCAAACCGATCAATTTGGGCTCGGCCTCGACGGCCTTTGCGATCGACTTCACCGGCGACGGCACGCTCGACCTGGTGCTGGGCAACCTCGTCGGCGAGGTTTATCTGCTGCCGGGCGAGCCGACCGGGCCGCTGGTGTTTGGCGCGGCGCAGCGCCTGGCAGCCGGCGGCGAGCCGATCAACGTCGCCGGCGGCGAAACGGCCCCCGTGGTCGCCGACTGGGACGGCGACCGGCTGCTCGATCTGGTCGTCGGCACCGGCCACGGCAGCGTCCTCTGGTTCCGTAACGCCGGCACGGCGCGCGAGCCCAAGCTGGAGGCGGCGCGGACGCTCGCCGGCGAAAGTCCGCTGGGCTGGGGCGGCGACGAATCGCGGGGCAAGCACGACTGGGGCCTGCGGGTCAAGCCGTGCGTCGTCGATTGGAACGGCGATGGCCGCCTCGATCTCTTGCTGGGTGACCGCTGCGGCAGCTTCCTGGCGAAGCCCACGCAGACCGACGCCGAGAAAGACGAAGAACGCCAGGCCAACGACCAGCTGCCCCAGCTGCGGCGAATCTGGGCCGCGGCCTTTGCGGAGTTCCGGCAGCTGCAAGCCGCCCCGACGGTGGACGCGGTGCGATTGGCTGCCGTTCGCGACCGCCTGGCCCGCCTGAAAGACGAAATCGCTCGCGTGCAGGAAATCCAGCAGCACTTTCAGCCGGGATATCAGGCGCACGGCTTCGTGTGGCTCTTTTTGCGAAAGGCGACGCCATGAGGTCGGCCGCACTCGCCGCTGTCATTGCTGTCCTCTGTGCTGCCGGCGGCTTGCTCGCGCAAGAGGCCCCGCTGCCGGTTCCGGCGCGAGCGGTCGCGTTTTCCTCGGACGGTTCGCTGCTGGCGATCGGCTACGGCACCGATAAGATCGCCGGCGGATTGATGATCTGGGACGGGAGGGAGCGAAAGCCCCTGCTGAATTTGCGGCACGAATGGGGAGTCTCGTCCGCGGCCTTCTCGCCCGACGGAAAACTCGTGGCGTATTCGAACTACAACCGCGCGCCGCAGGTGCTCGAGGTGGCCGGCGGCCAAGTCGTGGCCACACTGGCGGAAGACCGCCGCGGGCCGGTGGCGTTTTCGCCCGACGGGCAGACGCTGGCCACCGGCTGCATGGACAAGTCGATCCCGCTGTGGGACGTGAAGACGCGGGTCGACCGCCAGGTGCTCAGCGGTGCGAAGGACCGCACGTATGGGACGATCCTGTTTTCGCAGGACGGCACGCTCCTGCTTACCGCCTGCGGCAGCGACGGTGTTTATCTATGGGACCTGGCGAGCGGGAAACCAAGACACATCTTACAGCACAGCAGCTTTTTCACGCGCTCAGCCCTGTTCTCGCCCGACGGCCGCTGGATCATCAGTGGCGGCTGGGACGGCACCACGCGCATCTGGGACGCCGCCAGCGGCGAGGCCCGCGCTCGGCTCGACACTAACAGCGTGGACGCGCTTTCGTACGCCGCCGACTCGCGGCTGCTGGCGATCTGTGCCAACGGCAAGGAAGTCCAGCTTTTCGAGCTGCCCCTCGGCGAGCCTTCCGCCGACCAGCTTGGACAACTCCGGGCGATCCTGACGCGGCTCGATGATGACCGGATCGAGACCCGCGACCTGGCCAGCGCCGAACTGGTCAAGCTGGGCTTCGCCGTCGATGCGGAGCTCAAGCAGGCGGCGACCGACTCGCCCAGCGCGGAGGTGCGGATTCGCGCCCGCCGCGCGCGACAGGCGATTCTGACGGTGCCGCCGGGCGGGATCAGCGGGCACGAGGGCGAAGTTACGGCCGCCGTCTTCTCGCCCAGCGGCAAGCTGCTGGCGAGCTGCAGCGACGACGGCACTGTCCGCCTGTGGGACGTGGCGACGCGAACCGAGCTGGCCCGCATCGTGCCAGGTGCGAGGTGATTCAGCCGCATGAGTTCGCTCACGCTAGTCCGGCACGCGCAGGCTTCGTTCTTCGCCGA
>DASRJB010000247.1:0-2612 GCA_035649715.1 Pirellulaceae bacterium | reverse complement strand
GTGGTCAGCGAGCCGTCATGGCCGGTGTTCATCGCTTGGAGCATGTCCAGGGCCTCGGGTCCGCGACACTCGCCGACGATGATCCGGTCGGGCCGCATCCGGAGGGCGTTCTTGAGCAGGTCGCGAATCGTGTAAGCCCCCGTCCCTTCGACGTTGGCCAGCTTGCTCTCCAGGCTGACGACGTGCTCCTGGAGCAGCTTCAGCTCGGTCGTGTCCTCAATGGTCACGATCCGCTGCTTGTGCGGGATGAAGCTCGACAGCACGTTGAGCAGCGTCGTCTTGCCGCTACCGGTGCCGCCGCTGACGAGGATGTTCCGCTCGTCGATGACGCAGGCCCGCAGGAATTCGGCCGCCGGCCGCGTCAGCGTGTCCCGTTCGATAAGGTCCTCGACCGTGAATTGCCGGGCCCCGAACTTGCGGATAGTCAGGCATGGCCCGCGGACCGCCAGCGGCGGGATGATCGCATTCACGCGGCTGCCGTCGGGCAGGCGGGCATCCACCAGCGGCTGGCTCTTGTCGATGCGGCGGCCGACCTGGGCCACGATCCGCTCGATGATCGCCTCAGTCACGGCGGCCGAGAGGAACCGCCGGCCCGAGAGCTCGATCACGCCGTTGCGCTCGAAGTAAATCTGGTCGTGGGCCACGACCATGATTTCGTTGATGTTCGGCGCGCGGAGCAAATCCTGCAGCGGTCCGAAGCCGAATACCGTGTCCTTGAGGTCTTTCTTCAGCGTCCGTTGGATCAGGTACTTGCGCAGCTCGGCGTGCAGGTGCGGACGGATCAGCGGGAATGTTTCGGCCGCCCCCTTTTCAACGCGCTCGATGCGGCGGTCGGCGTCCTTTTCGCTGGCCAGGTCGAGCTTCGTCCGCAGGTGGTGCACGAGGGCGTGCAGCTCGGTCTCGCGCTCGGGAACGAGCGTTGCCGGCACGTCGAACTCGTTGCTGGTGAGCATCGCCAGGTCGGGCGGGGCTTGCCAGTCGGCCTCCATCACCAGCTGGTGGATCAGGAGATCGCGGAGGGCTACGCCGGCAATCTCTGCCAGCAGCACCTCGTTCTGCTCGTGAAAGACGCCCAGCTCGCGGCAAATGTCTTCAATATGGTTTTCCAGCAGGAGCACCCGCTCGCGGAGCGTCTGCCGCTGGCTTTCGATCTCGACCAGGTCCAGCCGGGCCAGCAGCAGCTTGTGGATTTCCAGCTCCAGGTCGGCGAGCTGCGCCCGGATGTGGGCCTCCAACTCGGTCCGCGAAAGCGTCGGGGCTTGCTCCTTTTCGAACGTGATCGTGAAGGGCCAGATTCGCAGCCGTTCGCCCAGGCCGAAGCTGATCCGCTGCCCGCCGAAGATCTCCGCCGCGCCGACGAGCAGGCTGTTGAGGCCGGTGTTTTCCAGCTCCAGCCGCTCGCCGCTGATCCGCACGACGGCGTGCCTCCGCGAGACCAGCGGGCTGGCCAGCACGACGTCGCAGGTGGCGTCGCGGCCGAGCGTGATCTCGGCGGCGGTCGTTTCAACCACCGAGCGGCGCGAGTCGTGCAGCTTGTTGAACCAGATCTTCACGGGAAAAGTCGAACAACCAAGGACGAGTCTAATTCTTTGTGCTGGGGTGCAGGATGACGCCCGCCTGGCGGGAGCCGCTGAGGTGGAGCATCTTCCAGAGCTTGGCCGCTTTGGGCTCCAGCTGGTCGCCTTGCACGGTGACGCTGATCGTGATCACGTTTTCCTGGAGCTGCGGCACGCCGGAGGCCTTCAGCACGTCGGTGCGGCCCAGCCGATTGCCGACGGAGAGAACGCGGAACGGGCCGATCAGCTCGCCCCTGCCGCTCAGCGGCACCGCGGGCAGCGGCGGTTGCGTGGTGTCGCCGTCCTCGGCGTTGCCCGGTGCTTCGCTCGGCATCGCGGGCGTCGGCGCGTCGCCCACGAGGAACGAGACGAGATCGCCCGGGTTAACCAGCGACGGCACGAAAGTCCGCGTATCAACCGGAATCCACATCGCCCGCTCGGTCGATTTGAGCTCAAGCGTCGCCGGCGGCGTGTCCAGATCGCCGCGCAGGAGCAGCTCGTCCCCCTCGTAATCTTTCACCGCCGACATTCCCACGACCGTGCCGCGATCGGCGTAGCGAATCGCGACCCGCTCCAGGTTGCCCACGTGCGACTTCGGAATATCGATCGGCACCAGGTGGTCCTCAGAGAACCGGTCGCCGCGGCGGATGATCGCGCCTTTGCGGATGCCGATGTACGACACCTTCTCGGCCTGCTGCGCCTTGCCGGTCAAGTACGCCAGGTTGAGCGCGGCGCCGGCAATACCGAGCGCTGCCGCGGCAAACAGAGCGATCTTCGATCCGTTCATGGAACTCTTTCAGGATTCGGTCCGGCCGGGCGGAAATGAAACAGCGACCACTCGCCTTCGCCGCGCTGGGCCGCCAGGCTCCAGGCCACGATCCGCCGACTGCTGCGGCTGACGGCGACGACCATCGCGGTTTGTCCCGGCGGCAGGTACAGATCGATCTCGCCCGCGGTCTCCAGCGGCGTTTGCTGCGTCAGGCTGGCCACGAATTGCGCTTCGCCGGGACCGGCAGTAGCCCGCGACTCCGTCGCGGGCCCGCCACGGAGTGGCGG
>DASRJB010000246.1:0-14518 GCA_035649715.1 Pirellulaceae bacterium | reverse complement strand
CGGTCTGGCCAAACTTCGCCACCAGCACGTGCCTTGCAAAGCCAACGGTCCTGTCCAGCAGAGGATGTCGCTCCTCGGTGGACATCACGCCCGCGTCCTTCAGGCTGCTTTGCTGCACGTATTCGGTCAGCAGCAGTTGATACCGCTCGCGGCCGAAATGGGCGTCGGGATTGATCTCCAGGGCACGGCGGATGTGGGTCTTGCTCTCCTCGAGCCGCCCCGCGAAGAACAGCAGCGTGCCCAGGTTCGAGAGCGTCTCATAGCGGTCCGGCTGGCTGGCAAGCGTCGGCTCCAAGAGGGCGATGCCCTCTTCGGGCCGGCCGAGCTTGGCATAGGCAACCGCCAGATCGTCGAGCAGCGCGGGATCGTCCGGCTGCGACTCCAGCTTTTTCTTCCGGTCGGTGATTCGCCACTCGTAGTAGGCCTTGCTGTGGCGGACGAACTTGCCCGTGATGATCTCCAGCGCCCCCGGAAACCGCAGCCGCTCCATTTGGAGCGTGTCATAGTCCCAGAGGCAAGCCAGCGCGGTTACAGCCGAGCCCACTACGAGCAAGCACGCCAAGGCGAGAGGACGGATCGACATGGAGGTGCCTCACTACCGGCCGGATGAGTCGTAAGCCCGTTATACCGGCCCGAAAACAACCCGGCACGATGAAACTTCGCTCGCGGATCGCCGTCCACTTTCTTGACCTTATCTATACAGTTGCTACAATTCTCTTGGCTGGACCTCGCCCCTCGCTGCGGCGGGTGATGTTCTTTGAAAAGTCATGAATGATCGAGGCCGAACAGGGCGCTTGCGCGCATAATGCGCATAATTGCCAAGGCAGTTTTTTCGCCGCAAGTGCTGATGCCGTCAGAGGTTGCGGCGAAAAACAACCTTCGGGAACAACTCACACATATGCGCGCATGGAGACGGCGACGCGGTAATCGCCGACCACCGGCAGTGCCTTGGCGCGCATAATGCGCATAATGGCTGGCAGCCGTTTCTTGCCGCAAGTTATTGTGGAGCCAGCACTTGCGACAAAAACCACTGCCCGAACAAATTCGTTGGACATGCGCGCATAGGCGCGGGCCGTTGGCCAGCGACACCATGACTCCGACCCAACTCATGCAGGCGATCGATATCCAGTTGGCCCACGTCTGGATGGTGCGGGCGTTTCTGAAGCACAGCGAGGAAGCGGCGGAGGATGACGAGTTGGCCGACGTGCATCGTGAGCTGTACGACTTCATGCTGGCCCTGGGCGGGTCGCTGAAAGATGGCAATGCCGACGAGTACTTGCGGCTGGCCGGCAAAAAGTTCGGGAAGCTCAAGCGGGCGACCGAAACGTTCGCCCGGATTCAGCCGGAGGTCAGCCAGCATACGAATTTTGCCATGGCCGCGGCGTCGCTGACGGCGGCGGTGGCGGAGATTGGGCGACTGCTTGGTCAGCCGTAGTATTTGCGTCCTCGCTGTGCAGCGCTTGCTCGGCGAGGTGGCATGGGTTAGGTTGCAAGTCGCCAGCGGTTCCTTTTCCAACTACACGCCGCCGGCAAAGGGGCACAACCCGATAAGAGGCAGCGGTGGCTCTTGTTCGCCATCTCCGCTCGGCGAGCGCCAGTGCAGTTGGCCTCTGCTTCCTGCTGACTTCGGCCACTGTCGCCCAGGAAACGGTGACCTGGCTGGCCGATCGCGGCGAGGCGATTGCCCAGGCCCGCAAGCAGGGCAAGCTGCTTTTGGTGGTGCAGCTCTCGGGCGATTTTGCGCGGAACGCCGCCGACTCCAGCGAGGCCAAGACCTATCGTGGTACCGCACTCGCCGACCCGGGAGTGGCGCGGGTGCTCCACGAGCGATACGTGGTGACGTATCAGCAGGTCGGCGAGGCGGAATCGCTCCGCAAACTGCATCCGGTGAAGACGCAGCCGGTGCGGACCGAGTTTGCCGCGACTTACGTCTGCCTGCCGGACCTGCGGGTGCTGCATTTCATTCCGGGGTTCGTCACCTCGGCGGAGCTGCTGGAGGAGTTGAAGTGGGCCGGAATGAGTTACCGGGCCATCGTCGAGCTGCCCGCGATGGACGAAGGGCCAGCGGCGCGGCGCGCGCACCTGGCCGCGGCTGCGAAGGGCGATGTGGCGCTGTTCGAGCGGGCGTTCAAGACGCGTTGGACCGGCGAAGCGCTGGCAGCCGGACCTTCGACGGTCGATCTGCCGGCGGCGCTTTCCGCGGCCCGCGGGACTTTGGAGCTGTCGCTCTCCCAGCGGCTGGGAAAAAGCTGGCAGCGAACTCCGGCGCAGGATGCGATCGCCGCGCTGACCGCTCACGGCGGATTGGGCCGCGAAATGGCACATTTAACGCTGGGCGAGTTTCCGCTCGTCCCGCTGGGCGACCTCGAGCGGCCGGCGTTCGAAGCCTGCACGGGAGACCGCTTCTGGCAGGCCTCGCGACGGCGTCAGTCGCTGGCGAATTGGTGGACGGCTGGCGCTTCCAGCGGCAAGCCGCTCATGCTGGTCGTCGCCGACGACGCCTTCGCTCCGGGCGCCGGCGAATCCAGCGCGCTGGCCTGGCCGCCAGCCAAGGCCGACGCGCTGCCGCTGCACGCGCAGTTCGTCGTCAGCACGCTCTCACTCGACGAATTTGCCGCGCTGGCGACCGATGCCAAATGGGAACCGCAGACCTACCGCTCGGCTGCGCCGCCGCGATTCATGGTGTTTGCGGCGGGCGGCAAGCCCTCCGCACTGCTTGGAAAAGGGACGAGCCTGAACCGGCTCGCCCAGGCGATGACTGCCGCGTCGGGTGCAGGGGCCCGCACGGCCTTGGCCGCAGGAGAATCGATCGATGACGACCACTAGATGCTGCGCCGCGATTTCCTTGTTGCTCGTAGCGCTAAGTACCCCGCGCTGGGCAGCCGCACAAAACGACGCCGCGGCCAAGGCCGCCGCCGCGGTCGAGAACGCGGTGAGCGCCGGCAGCGAACTCTTTCACAAGCAATTCGCCGCCGGCGAGCCGATCGGCCAGAGCGGCGACGGCCTGGGTCCGGTCTTCAACCAGGTCTCCTGCATCGCCTGCCATCGGCAGGCGGGCGTCGGCGGCGCGGGGTCGGTCGATCTCAACGCCTCGATGCTCTCGATCGAGCCGATCAAGTTCGAGACGCTGCCCGACAGAGACAATTTCGCAAAAGTCCTGCGACGGATTCACCCGGGATTCGTCTCCGACGACGGGCAAGTCACCAATAACGTGATCCTGCACCGCTTCGGCGCGGGCGACAAATACCTCGCGATGCGCGAGAAGCTAGTCGGCTCGTCGATTCCGTTCCAGCCGACCGA
Organism: Pirellulaceae bacterium; assembly: GCA_035649715.1. Lineage (GTDB taxonomy): Bacteria > Planctomycetota > Planctomycetia > Pirellulales > Pirellulaceae > CAYLLN01. The sequence goes on along the minus strand of DASRJB010000246.1, from coordinate 11,218 downwards.
CGACCAGCGCCGCGAGATTCAACAAACGCTCGCCCGAGCGCCGGTGCAGCCGGCGAGCGGCGCGCGGCCGCTGCGGCTCGTCGTCACGCAGCGAAACACGACGGCCCTGTTCGGCGCGGGGCTGATCGACACGATTCCCGACGCGGTCCTGGTGGGACTGGCCGCCATTCAAAGCACGCACCCGGAAGTCTCCGGCCGCGTCGCCCCCATCAAGCTCACCCGCGCCGGGCGATTCGGCTGGCGCGGGCAGACCGAGCGGCTGCACGACTTTGTGCTCGGCGCGTGTGCCAACGAGCTGGGCCTGGAGGTGCCGGGGCATCCGCAGCCGCTGGACCCGCTGCGGCCGAAATACCGCTCGCCGGGGCTGGACCTTTCGCCACAGCAATGCCTCTCGTTAACGGCGTTCGTCGCGTCGCTGCCGCAGCCGAAGTTCGCCCTGCCGGACGACGGCGAGAAGCGGCAAGTCGTGGAGCGAGGCTACAAGGCATTTCACGGCGTCGGCTGCGGCGTGTGCCACGTCGAGAACATCGGCCCGGTGCAAGGCGTTTACAGCGACCTGCTGTTGCACGACATGGGCCTGGGCCTGGCCGATCCGGTTTTGGCCCAGGCCACGATGCAGCAAGTCGAGCAGGTGCCGATTTCCGCCGACGCCCGTTACAAGCAGCCGGGGCGGATCATCGGCGACGAAACGATTGTCAAACCCAATCCGGTGCCCTACTACAGCAGCCGACCGCCAACGATCGACCGGGGCACGACTTATGCCACCGAGGGCGGCGGACTGGCGACGGTGGTGGACTCGCCGCGTGACAAGCGGATTTGCATTCTCACGCGTTACGAGCCGGTGGCCACGAACCTCGCGCAGGAATGGCGGACGCCGCCCTTGTGGGGCCTGGCCGATTCGGCCCCCTACCTGCACGACGGGCGGGCCGAGAGCGTGCTGGAGGCGATCGCCCAGCACGGCGGCGAGGCCGAGCCCTGCCTCGCGCGATTCCTGGCCTTGCCTACCGGCGAGCGGCTGGCGGTGTTGGAATTTCTCGGCTGCTTACGGGCACCGTAGACACGCAGCAGAGCGAGGGAAGGATGGAGCGAAGAGGGACGGATGGCGATTCCGTCTCTCTTTCTCTCCATCGCTCCGTCATGTTCCCCGGGTCGCGCCGTACCACTCGATGTGCTTGCGCGGGCAGAAGACGAAGCCGTGTTGTTCGCAGTAGGGCTCGAGCCAACTCGCCATTTGGCCTAGCGTGGTCAGGTCGATGCCTTGCGGCATGAGCAGCACGCGGCTGCGATCGGCTTGCGGAAACTCCGCGAGCCATTGCTGGACCGCTTCGCAATCGGCGGGCGTGTCGATGACGAATTTGAGCTGGTATTCGTAGTCGGCGATCAGCCGGCGGATGACGTCGGGCTGGTGCCGGTCGCGCTCGTGCCTGCCGGTCCACTCGCCGGCAATCGCCGCGGGCGGCGTCGAGCTGGCGAGCTTCGGGCTGATCGACATCAGGTCGCAGGCCACGGGCTGATCGACCGTGCCTGCGGTTTCGATCGTAATGTGCAGGTCTGCGGTTTTCAGATGCTCACACAGCGGAACCAACTCGGCATAGAGCATCGGCTCGCCACCGGTGATAACGGCGTGGCGAACGTCCGCGCGGAGCCGCGCGACTTCGGCGACGATTTGCTCGACCGACCAGTTGTCGCCCTCCGGCTGCCACGAGGTGTAGGGCGTGTCGCAGAACCAGCAGCGCAGGTTGCAGCCGCTGGCGCGGACGAAGACGCTGGGCGTGCCCGTGAGCACGCCTTCGCCCTGTCGCGAACTGAAGATTTCGGCGATTCGCACGGGCTATCGCTGGCGCGTTTCTGGTTCCGGCGCGGCGGCCCGGATCGGCTCGCCGCTGTCCACGGGCTCGCCTGGCGCGGGCTGCGGCGCATCGGGCGGGAGTTCGGTCCGGCCGGCGACGAACAGCTCGCCCTCAGTCAGCCTCAGTTCTTCGACCACCAGCCGCCGGCCGCCGAACTCGCGCGGATCCAGCGGCAGTCGCACGAGCGCAACGGGCACGCCCTCGGCCTCGGTCCAGCGAATGGGCACGCCGGCTTTCGCGGCCCGCTCGGCGATCTCGTCGCGGAATTCCGCCAGCGGCAGGGGCAATGCGCCCGCACGCACGCCGTCGATCCGCACGGCCAGCTCGTTGGGCTCCTGGGTGAGCTGCACCTGGCCGCTGAGCGAGACGACCGTTTTCGTCGCCCCGCGCTCGTAGCGAACGGCGAGCTGGACCTGGCCAGCGCTCAGGGCCATCCGCGGATCGGACGCGCCCTTGGGCAATGCCTGAGGGAATTTGACGGGCAAGTCGGCCGCGAGCCAGCCGTTGATTTCGTCCTGAGTGAAGCGGGCTTCCCAGCGGCCAGGCTGGCGGACCTGGTTGTGCAGCGAGAGGGCCTCCTGCTCGAACTTTTGCCCGGCGGCCTTCTGGGCCTCGGGCTGCACGGCCAAAGCCCGCTCGTAGAACACGGGCACGTGCCGCGACGCCCGGTACAGGCTGAAAAGCGAAATCGCGCCAGCTCCTGCCAACGCCAGGAGAACGACCACCGCCAAACGCGCGTACTTCCGCATGCTGGTCCTATGGCAAGAGCACCGTCACCATTATACGTTTTGCACGGTTCGCGGCCGCCAAATTGCGCGTCGCAGCTAGCGCCGCGGTACGAGGCGCAGTCCATAGCCGCGCCACAGTGCAGCCAGCATCCGGCGATCCCAGTATTCCCGGCACATCTCGCACGAGGGATCGGCGATCACCGCGCAGCCGGTCTCGCTGACGCTTTCGAGCACCACGGAATGGCTCACGCCCGGGACCCAGCCGAACTCTCGCGTGTAGGCGCCGTCCGCCGCGGCCGAGCGGCCCAAGCCGACGCTGAGAATCATCGGCCCGCTGCGGCTGGCCAGCAGCTCGGCGGCCGGCAGGCGGCAGACCTCGACGTCCCACGGCGTGCCTGCCGTTTTCAGCTTGAGGCCGCGATAGAGGCCTTGCCAGCTCGTGCCCTTGCGGGTCAGGCAGAGCCGGGCCATTTCCTGCTCGCTGGCGGCGATGCCGTGCCGGCGGAGCAGCGTGGCCGCGGCTGCCGGCGAGCAGGTGTAGGGTGTGGTCTGCAAGCACGTATTCAGCCGGTCCCACCTCTCGCCGCACGCGGGGCTTGCGCCGAGGAGCGGATAAATCGCGGCCAGGATTCCCGCCGCGGTCAGCTCCAGCACTGCAATCCGCCGCCGCAGCGGCCGGTCGGATGTCCGATTCCAGACGAGTCCCGCCAGCACCGCGGCGAACAGCGGCAGCCAATTGCCAAGCACTACCAGGCTCGCCAGCGGCAGCCAATGCGCCAGCCGAAGGTCGTACCACAGAGTGCGGATATAGACGAGCAGCAGCACAACTACCGCCAGACCGGCCAGGTCGCAGGCCCGCGGCGACCAGCAGCGAGTCCAACGCACCGTCAGCAGAAACAGCCCGAGCGCCGCCAGCGTAAGCACGCCGAGAGCAAGCACGAGGTCACCCATCGGGCGGGCCTCCGGCCGCGGCCAAACCCTCAAGACGACCGATTGTTAAGTTTCAATGAACTCATCGTGAATCTTGAGGCAATTGTGAGAATCCTACTCATCATCGGCGGATGGGTCCACAGCACTCCAATGACGAGATCGTCAACCGCTAGCTGTTGATCGAAATGACCTTGTCGCAGTCTGCCGACGCCGGTAATTCTCGCGGGCCGTTTTTGCGCCATTGGGCGCGTGGTCTCGCACTGCGCCATGATTGCATCTGCTCGTTACCGCTGGCCGAAGGCTTCCTCGCAGGCGGTCCTGCTGGCGGCTGCGCTAGCTGCGGGTTGCGCGCAGCAGCGGTACGTCACCGTCCACGATCAGCCGCGAAACGTGCTGGCCAGCCCGCTGAAACTGCTGGCCCGCAGCGGTCCGAAGCCGACGGAGCGGACGCAGCAGCTCTTGCGGCGGTACGACCTCTTGGCGCTCCAGGAGAAGAAGCCCGAAGTCGCACTCGCGCGGCTCGAGCAGCAGATCAAGGACGACCCCGACCCGGACAAGATCTGCTCGTACGCCGAGCTCTCCTATCTGCAAGCCAATCGACTGGAGGAGCGCGGCAAGCCGGAGGAGGCGCTCGACTTCTACGGCGCTGCGGTGGCCCACGCCTATTGGTTCTTGCTCGACCCGAACCTCGACCGCTTCCGCAACCCGTACGACCCGCAGTTTCGCCGGGCCTGCGACCTTTACAACGAATCGCTGGCCTCGGCGATGCGGCTGGTGATCGCCACCAAGGGCCTGCACCCCGGCAGGACGCAGACGATCAAAACGGGCAAGCAGCAATTCGAGGTGCAAGTCGCCCTCCGCGGACCGTGGCGGCCGGAGGACATCGAGAAGCTGGAGTTCGTGAGCCGCGTGGAGATCGAAGGCGGGCTTTCGAACCACTACCACACCTACGGCCTGGGCGTGCCGCTGATCGCCGTTCGCGGCCGGCGCGAGGCGCAGTCGCCGGTCGAGCGCTACTATCCGCCGGGCCTCTGCTTCCCGGTCACGGCGTTCCTCCGCGTCGAGAATCAGACGCCGCAGCAAGCCGCCGGCGACGTGCACCGCTGCACGCTGGAGTTGTACGACCCGCTGTTCAGCAGCGACATCGCCGTCTGCAATCGCCTGGTGCCGCTGGAGACCGACCTCACCACGCCGCTGGCCTATTTCCTCGATCAGCCGTCGTTCAAAGAGAGCGACATCGCGAATCTGGGGCTATTCAAGCCGAACGAGGCGCAGGGGATCAAGGGGCTCTACATGGTGGAGCCGTTCGACCCCAATCGCATTCCGGTGGTGTTCGTGCACGGGCTGTGGTCGAGCCCGACGACCTGGATGGAGATGTTCAACGACCTGCGTGCATTTCCGGAAATTCGCGGTCGCTACCAGTTCTGGTTCTTTCTCTATCCGTCGGGGCAGCCGTTCTGGCTCAGCGCCGCGCGGATGCGCGAAACGCTGGCCGAGGTACGGCTGGAATTGGACCCACAGGGGCTGAATCCGAACCTGGATCAGCTCGTGCTGGTGGGGCACAGCATGGGCGGGCTGGTGAGCAAGCTGCAAACGCTGGAAAGCGGCGACGATTTCTGGCGGATTCTCTCGGACCGGCCCATCGAAGAGCTGAAGGCCTCGCCCGAGGACCGGGCTCGCCTGGCCAAGAGCTTCTACTTCCACCCCAACCCGTCAGTGAAGCGGGTCGTGACGATCGGCACGCCGCACCGCGGCAGCGAGTTTGCCAACAGCTTTTCGCGCGAGGTTGGCCGCCGGCTAATCGCGCTGCCCGAGATGATGCTGGAACTGGGCAACAAGCTAACGCTCAGCAACCCGGGCTATTTTCGCAACAAAGAGCTGCTGACGATGACCACGAGCATCGACTCCCTTGCGCCGGACTGCCCGATCTTTCCCGTGATCCTCAGCGCGCCGCGGGCAAATTGGACGACCTACCACAATATCGTCGGCGTGGTGCCCAAGGAGACGTTCGTGGGCCGCGTGTCGGAAGAAGGGGACGGCGTCGTCGGCCTGGCCAGCGCCCACATGGAATACGTGGCGTCGGAGCTAATCGTCGAGGCGGACCATCTCACCGTGCATCGCCACCCGCTCTCGATCCTGGAAGTTCGCCGGATTCTGCTGGAGCATTTAAACGTCGCACGGTAGCGCTACTTCGCCAGCGAAGAGCAGGCCGCGACGATCCGCTTGAGAGGAGCAGCGCCGTGGCGGTTGGCGATCCGGCGCAGCGGCAGGTGCGCGGCCGGCGGCAGGGCAGCGGGCGTTGTCAGGCTGGCGGCTACGGGGCCGGCGGAATCGTCCGCCGCCTCCACGGTCTCGTCTCTCGTCGCGGACACTGCTTCCGCGAGTTGCTGTTCGCTGCCGGGTGCGGCCGTCTTCGGCAGTTCGCCGCGAATGACGCGCACGTCGCGCGGGGCAGTGATGCCCACGCGGACCGTGTTTCCTTTGACCCGCAGAATGGTCACCGTGATTTGCTCCCCAATCTTGATTTGCTGCTGCAGCTTCCTGGTCAGGACGAGCATGGCCACACTCCTTTGCGATGAGACGAAGACGAGCGTCGTTCGACCCACCCTAACGCAGAGGGCGTGCCAAACCGCTCGCCGGAAGCCGGTGGCCGGCGCAAGTCCAGCAATCCGAGCAAGTTAGAAGTGTCCGCAACCGTGGGCGGCTGGTGGACATTTGGTTTCGCACTTACAAATCGCGTGAAAAGCTTTCCAAATCCGTTTAATCCGGAGCAGGAGGCGACGGCGGCTACTCGGAAAGAGCCTGCGCCTTGCGGCTGCGGTTAAACGATGGTTTTCCGTCGCCGAAACTCTCAGCCTGGTGCGGGGTTCGATTCCTAGGACCAGGAATGCTTGGGGATTGATGGCGGTAGGGCTTGGGTTGGGTTTTCCGGGTAGCAATTCCCCCGAAAAGCCCTGGCGATAAACAGCGTGACAGCCCGTTTTGGCGCGGTTACAATACATCGGAAATTGGTGATTTGTCCCGCCCGACGGTTGCCGCCGACAGCCGCCCGCCATTGTCCGACCGGGATTCCTGCCTGTTCGAGCTAGCGTCATCGTGGGAGTAGTGACATGCCAACCTCTTCCGGGCAGCTTCGCCGCCGTCCCCTCAGGCTAGCCCCCCGCCGCGGCAACACGTTCACGTTTTCGCTTGTGGCGCTGGTCGTCGTTTCCGGGCTGGCGTTCACGGGCTGGTGGTTCTTGGGTCGCGGCACTGGCGATACCACGCCGGTTTTCCTGACCAATACAGTGGTCGAGGGGGCGTACGACTACGTCGTCATTGAACAAGGCGCGGTGGAAAGCGCCACGAATACCGAGTTGCGCTGCGAGGTCCGCTCGCGTAGCGGCGGCGGCGGTGGCGGTGGCGGCGGACCGGGCGGCGGTGGCGGCGGCACCGGCGGCAGCAGCACGACGATTATCGACGTCGTACCCGAAGGGACCATGGTGAAAGAAGGCGACCTGGTCGTCGAGTTGGACGACAGCGCCCTGAAGCTCGAGCAGAACGGCCAGGAGATCCAGGTCAGCAACCGCCGGCTGCTGCTCGCGCAGGCCAAGAACAAATTGAACGCCGCGATGATCGTGAAGAAGGAGTACCTGCAGGGCGTGTTCGTCGATCAGGAAAAGCTGATCAAGTCGGAGGTGTTCAAGGCCGAGCAGACATTGCGGACCGCCGAGCAGGGGCTGAAGTCGGCCAAGGAGCTGGCGGCGAAGAACATCATCACGGGCCTGCAGCTCGAGGCGGCCCAGTTTGTCGTCGATGACGCCAAGAATCTCAAGGACGCGGCCGAGAACCGGCTCAAGACGCTCCGCGAATTGACCAAAGAGCGGACGGTCAGCGACCACGACGCGAATATTAAGTCGGCCGAGGCCGATGTGGAGGCCCAGGAATTGAGCCTCAAGCTCGAACTGGAGAAGCTGCAGGACATTCAGGATCAGATCAAGAAGTGCAAGATCTATGCGGCGAAGCCCGGCCAGGTCGTCTATGCCAATGAATACGACATGTGGCGCTCCAGCAGCTCGTCGCAGTTCGTCGTCACGCCGGGGGCGATGGTTCGCGAGCGGCAGGTGATCATTCGCCTGCCGAACGCCGACGACATGCAGATCAAGGCCACGGTGAACGAGGCCCGCGTGACGCTGATCCGGCCGGGCTTGCCGGTGACCATTCGCGTCGATGCCCTCAAGGACACGGTCATCGAGGGAGTGGTCACGAAGGTCAATCAATATGCCGAGCCCAGCGGCCGCTCGACCGCGACGATCAAGAAGTACGCCACGCTGATCAAAATCCTGAATCCGGTGCCCGAGCTGCGGGTAGGCATGAACGCCGAAGTGCGGATTCACGTCGAGCGAAAGCCCTCGGCGCTACAGGTGCCCGTGCAGGCGCTGGCCGAGGTCAAGGGGCACTACTTCACGCTCGTCTGGAACGGCGACGACTACGAAACCCGCGAGGTCAAGATCGGCTCGTCGAACGACAAGGTCGCCACGATCGAGAGCGGCCTCTCGAAGAACGAAGTGGTCGTGATGAATCCCCGCTCGGCCGGGAGCATCCTCAAGCTGCCGGCGATCGCCGATCCGGCCCCGATCGTGGACGGCGAGATTCGGCGGAACGCTCCGGGTGAAGTCCGCCTGGCCGGTGGTCCTGGTGAGGGAAAGGGCGGCAAAGGAGGTGGCAAGGGCAAGGGCGGCGGCTTCAACGCCGCGACCATGGTTGACCGGGCCCTGGAGAGCGACGAAGACAAGGACGGCAAGCTGTCCGTCGCCGAAATCGGCAAGATGGATGAACGCGGCAAGCGCTGGCTCGAAGGCGCCGACAGTAACTCCGACGGCCTGCTCGAACGCCGCGAAATGCTGACTGCCGCCGCCGCGTTCGCCCAGCGGATGCGCGAGGCGGGCGGCAAGCGTGGTGGCGGCGGCCCGCCCGAACCGGCGGGAGGGGGCGAATGACGGCGGCTGCCCGATTGGTGAACATCACCAAGAATTACGTCCTCAAGAGCGAGACGGTCCGCGCCCTGCGCGGCGTGACGTTTGAAGTTCCCGCCGGCGACTATGTCGCGATCATGGGCCCGTCCGGCTCCGGCAAAAGCACGCTGCTCAATTTGCTGGGCTGCCTCGACAAGCCCACCTCCGGCGAGTTCTTCCTGGGCAACGACGACGTGGCCCGCATGAGCGACGACCAGCTGGCCTATATCCGCGCCTCGCGGATCGGTTTCGTCTTTCAGTCGTACAACCTGATCCAGCAATACACGGTTCTGGAGAACATCGAGGTTCCGCTGCTCTATCAGGGCCGTCTGACCAGCAAGGGCCGCCGCCGCTGCCGCGAACTGGCCGACATGGTTGGCCTGGGGGACCGGCTGGGGCACCGGCCGAGCCAGCTCTCCGGCGGCCAGCAGCAGCGGGTGGCGATCGCTCGCAGCCTGGTGAACGACCCCTACTTCATCCTCGCCGATGAGGCCACGGGTAACCTGGACTCGGTGACCAGCGAGGAAATCCTGGCGATGTTCGAGCGGCTGAACGACGAAGGCCGGACGATCATTATGGTCACGCACGAAGACGATGTGGCGGCCCACGCCAAGCGGATCATCCGCCTGTTCGACGGCCTGCTGCAGACGGACCGGCACAACGAGCGCCGGGTGCGCGGCCGGATCACGCACCGGCCGGTTGAATCCGCCGAGCCGCCCGTCGCCGCGGAGGTAGCATAGGTCGGTGGGTCGGTCGGCCGGTCAGTCGGTCGATCGGTCACGGACTCACTGACCAACCGACCGACTGAATAACCGACCACCGGTCCCATGTTTCTGCTGCGCACATTCCAGCTCGGCCTGAAAAGCCTCCTGCTGCACCCGATGCGGTCGCTCTTGACCGTGCTGGGCATCTTCATCGGCGTGGCGAGCGTGATTTGGCTGCTAGCGATCGGCGAGGGGATCAGCCAGGAGGCCCAGCGGCAGATCGAAGGCCTGGGCGCCGACAACATCATCATCCGCTCGATCAAGCCGCCGAACGAAATCCTGAGCAGCTCCGACTCCGCGATTCCTTATGGGCTGCGGCGGGAAGAGTTCGACATGCTCGTGCAGACGATCCCGACGATCCAGTCGGCTCTGCCGATCCGCGAAATCCGCCGCACCTTCACCTTCGACGGCCGCAACGAGGACGGCCGCCTCGTCGGCTGCACGCCCGAATACTTCGAGGTCACGCGGCTGGAGCTCGACCGCGGCCGCCTGCTCACCGAGGCCGACATCAGGGACGCCCATAACTATTGCGTGCTCTCCAGCGGCATCGCCGAGCGGCTGTTTCCCTATCAGGACCCGCTCGGACGCCGGGTTTACCTGTCCGAGAACCGCGACTATTACGAGGTCGTTGGCGTGCTGCTCTACCGCACGCCCACGGCCGCCATCGGCGGCTCGCTGGAGGCCCAGGACTTCAACACCGACATCTACATCCCGATCACCACGATGCGGCAGCGCGTCGGCGACTACGTCTATACCCGCCGCGGCAGCTCTGAGACTTCCGAGATCGTCGAGCTCAACCAGATCACGCTCCGCGTCAAGTCGGTGAAGGAGGTGCGGGCCACCGCCGACCTGGTCCGCAAGACGCTCCATGTTCCCGAGCAGTCGCGCTCGAAGGACCCCAAGAAGCTTCTGGCCGAGAGGACGCAGGCTGCCGTGACGGACGGGGCACTCATCGAATCGCCGCCGCGGGTCGATGTCGCGGTGATCGTGCCTGAGGAATTGCTCGAGCAGGCCCGCGTGACGCGGATGATGTTCATGGTGCTGATGGGCATGATCGCCGCCATTTCGCTGGTCGTCGGCGGCATCGGGATCATGAACATTATGCTCGCCACGGTGACCGAGCGGACCCGCGAGATCGGCATTCGTCGGGCCCTGGGCGCGACGCGGTCGCATATCATCCTCCAGTTCCTGGTCGAGACGATCTCGCTGTCCGTCGTGGGCGGGCTGACGGGCATCCTGGCGGGCCTCTTGTGCCCGGCGGTGATCGTGGGCGCACGCGCGCTGGCCAACCGGTATGCGGAGCGGGTGATGGAAGACCTGCCCGAAGTCGTGCAGCGCGTCGAGCCGCAGATCGTCCTGGCCTCGCTGCCGCTGGCCTTTGGCATCTCTGTCGTCGTCGGCGTCGTGTTCGGGCTCTACCCCGCCTATCGGGCGGCGCAAATGGATCCCATCGAAGCGCTCAGGCACGAGTGACATTGCAGTCGCAGCACTGCATCATTTCCGGAAATCTGCCAGCTAGCTTGTTGAACCGTTGTCAGGCGCGGCCTAGATTGCCCTAACGCCGCGGCGATTCACATCGCTGCGGCGGATTGCGACGTCGCACGGGATTCCTGATTCGTCGCTGCGGGCCTGCCTTCCGCTCGTGTCCGAGCGGATGCACCGGATGGTGGAAACCAACGGGGGCCCGCAACCGGCTCCGCTCCACGCACCCATCGCGTCGGGCGGACCACGCACCAGTGCAGGGAGCCGTCAGCGCTGGTGACTATCGCTCGGCAGTGACGCTTACGGCGCCGCACGCGGACGACCCGCGGCTGCGCCGGTTCCAAGCCTCGTTGGCGCGGCCCTCCGCCCCGCCGCCTGCCTCTCGTCTCCGTCCGACCGGCGGACTGTCCGCCGTCGGCGTCTTTACCTAAGTGTCCAGTTCAATCACGAGTGTTTCCTAACACGCGGGT
>DASRJB010000245.1:0-2822 GCA_035649715.1 Pirellulaceae bacterium | reverse complement strand
CATGTCGCCCAGGGCGCCCGCGCCGAAGTCGTACCAGCCGCGCCAATTGAAGGGAGCATACGCCTTATCGACATACGGCCGCTCCGGCGCGACGCCGAGCCAGAGATCCCAGTTCAGCGTCTGGGGCACCGGCGAGCTGCCCGGCGGGCGGTCGATCCCCTGCGGCCAGATCGGGCGGTTCGACCAGGCGTGGGCCTCCTTGATTCTGCCGATCGCGCCCCCCTGCACCAGCGCGACGAGGGCCCGGTAGCCGTAGCCGCTGTGCCCCTGGTTGCCCATCTGGGTCACGACCTTCGCCTTGCGGGCGGCAAGCATGAGTTGGCGGGCTTCGTGGATCGTGCGGGTCAGCGGCTTCTGCGTGTAAGTGGCCAGGCCCATCTGGATCGCCGTCATGGTGATCGGCGCGTGCATGTGGTCGGGCGTCGAGACGGTGATGCCGTTCAGCCGCTTGCCTTCCTTTTCGAGCATTTCGCGCCAGTCGGTGTAGCGGTTGGCGTCGGGCCACTTCTCGGCCGCGGCCCCGAAGCCCGAGTTGGCCTTCCGGCCGCGGCCGCCGCCGGTCTCGACGTCGCAGAACGCCACAACCTGCGCTGCGCCGTCTTTCGATGTTTCCGTGATGTCCCCCCAGCCCTTGCCACCCACGCCCACCGCCGCAATGTTCGGCTTGTCGTTCGGCGCGGCCTTAAGCAACCCAGACGGCAGAATTGTGACCGTGGCCATCGCGGCTGTCGTCGTGGCCAGGAACTTGCGGCGAGAGAAGTTTCGCGGCGTTTTCATGTTGACACCTGAAAGGGAGAGATCGGCGTTGTCTGCGACTGAGTGTAAAGCTGCGCCGCGCCCGGATCAACGAACCAAAACCACTCCCGCGCAGGTACATTGAAGTAGTCGCCGACTCCCGTCCCCCGACTCCCGACCCCCGAAATGTCCCGTCTCGGCTTCGAGCCCATTCTCGACAGCTACCTGGCCGTGGCGCTCTTCGCGCTCGTTCTGGTGCTGCTGCTCGGCGTGACGCCGCAGTTCGGGTCGCTCACCCGCTCCCGCCGGATCACGCTTGTCGCACTGCGGGCCCTGGTCGTGCTGCTGGCCGTGCTGGCCATGCTGCGGCCGACCTGGATCACGACGATCCACGAGCCGCGGACCAGCGTGCTGCTGCTCCTGCTCGACGCCAGCCGCAGCATGATCCTGCCGGCCGACGGCGGCTCGCGCACGCGGTGGGAGGCGCAGTCGCAGGCCTTCGCCGCGGCCCGGGACGAGCTGGCCCGCCTGGCCGGCAAGACGGAAGTCCGCGTCTTCGCCTACGACAACCGCCTGCTGCCGCTGGAGTTCTCGGGCGGCCAAATCAAGCTGCCCCAGGACCCGGCGGGGCAGCAGACCGACATCGGCACGACACTGCACGAGGCCCTCCGCGGCGAGCAAGGCAAGCGCGTGGCCGCGGTTCTGCTCTCGGGCGACGGCGTGCAGACCGCCTTCGAGCCGCTCATCGAAACGCAAGAGGCCGCCCGCAAGCTCCGCGACGACTTCGCCGCGCCGCTCTATACGGTGACCTTCGGCCTCTCCGGGAACGCTGCCCAGGCCCGCGACCTGGCCATCGAGCGGCTCGACGAGCAGTTCACCGTCTTCGTGAAGAATGAGGTCGTCATCCGCGGCCTGGTGCGCGTCCGCGGCTACGTGAAACAGGACCTGCCCATCGAGCTCTTGCTCGTGGACGAGAAGAACCAGCCGCAGACGATCGGCCGCCGCACGATCCAGGCCGCCGAGGACAACCAGCAGGTCGAGGTCGAATTCACCTACACGCCGCAGACGCCGGGGCATTACCGGCTGACGCTGCGGGCCGACAAGCAGCCGGGCGAGCTGGTCGAGAAGAACAACAAGCTCGACGCCTACCTCACCGTGCTTGAGGGCGGTCTGCGGGTGCTCTATCTGGATGGCGAATCCCGGTTCGAGCGCAAGTTCCTCCGCTGGGCGCTCGACGCCTCGCCCGACATCGAACTCGACGACGCCGTGATCCCGCGGCGCTCTCAGGTAGCGGAGTCCGGCCAACCCGGCTGGCCGGTCGATCTAGGTCCGGACTTCGCCGCGGGCAAATACGACGCGTACATCCTGGGCGACCTCGACGCGGCGGCGCTGGGCCAGGCGAACCTCGAGAAGCTGGCCCAGGAAGTCGGCCAGCGCGGCAAGGGCCTGTTGATGATCGGCGGCCGCTCGAGCTTCGGCCGCGGGCACTACTTCGACACGCCGCTGCGCGACGCCCTGCCGATCGTCATCGACCGGATCGAAGGGGCCGAGTTCGGCGACGCGGCGCTCGAACGGTTCTTTCTCCCGGGCCCGATCCAGATGGTTCCGGCCGGGCCACACGCGATCACGCGGCTGACCGGCGACGCCGACAACGCGGCGGCCTGGAGCAAGCTGCCGCCGCTGGCCTGGGCCAACAAGTTCGCGGGCGTGAAGCAGGTTCCCGGAGTCCGCATTCTGCTGCAGTCGCCGCAGGGGCAGCCGCTGCTGGTCAGCGGCGAATTCGGCGCGGGCCGCACGCTGGCCTTCGCGGGCGAATCGACCTACCTGTGGCGAATGCACGACTTCCAGAAAGAGCACAACCGCTTCTGGCGGCAGGTCATCTTGTGGCTGGTCAAGCGCGACGACCTGAACCGGGACGAAGTCTGGATCCGCCTCGACCAGCGGCGGTTCAACCCCGGCAGCAAGGTGCAGATTCAGGCCGGCGCGCGGACCGCGTCGGGCGATCCGATCGGCGACGCCCGGCTGGAGACGTTCCTGGTGCATCCCGGCGGCAAGCGCGAGCCGCTGGTGTTGTCGCAGGCCGACCA